>JAJONK010000178.1 GCA_021323355.1 Deltaproteobacteria bacterium | reverse complement strand
AACTTCGAGATGGAAAAGGCCGATGGCGTCGTTGTCGAACAGGTGATCCGCCCCACCGGATTGATCGATCCGGAGGTGACCGTCAGACCGGCCCGTAACCAGGTTGACGATCTCCTGGCGGAAGTCCGCAAACGAGTGGAGCGCAAGGAACGGGTTCTCGTCACGACGTTGACCAAGCGCATGGCTGAAGATTTGACTGACTACTATCAAGATCTCGGCGTTAAGGTGCGCTATCTCCATTCCGACATTGAAACGATCGAACGTGTCGAGATCATCCGGCAATTGCGCATGGGAGTTTTTGATGTGCTGGTCGGGATAAATCTTTTGCGCGAAGGACTCGATCTGCCGGAAGTCTCACTGGTCGCCATACTCGATGCCGACAAGGAAGGATTTCTGCGCTCCGAACGCTCACTCATCCAGACCATCGGCAGGGCCGCCCGCAACGTCCATGGCAAAGTCATTCTTTACGCGGATTCTATGACGGATTCGATGAAGCGGGCCATCGATGAGACCAACCGGCGGCGCAGTTTACAGACAACATTTAATAGCGAAAACGGCATCACCCCGCAGACGATCATAAAGGCCCTCGGTGCGCCGCTGGTGAAGATTTATGAGGCCGATTATGTCGAAATCCCGTTCGCCGCTGATGGCTCCACACGCTATGCTCCCGCCGATCTCACCCGGAAGATCAAGCAACTCAAAAAGGAAATGAAGCAGGCATCCGGCAAGCTCGAGTTCGAAAGGGCGGCGGAGTTGCGTGATCAAATCCGCGAGCTTGAAGTCCGCGAGTTGCAGCTGCGCGAGGGCGGGCTATCAGCCGCCCAGGATTTTTAGAGGCAATCCCGACGATTTCTAAACGCGCGCCAAACGATGGCGCGTGCGCGGTCTGCCGGTAACGCCGCGTCGTTCAATCATCCGCACCGATTAGATTTCCGGCTGCATCAACTTCTGCGGCAAAGCAACGCCGGCGATGAAGACGTTGACGGATCGAGCTAAATGACCGCGTTGGGCGCAGTTGTCGCCCGGCAGCGGGACCAACTGATATACTGAGATCGATGCTTTCCGTGGATGAAAAAGTGACCAACCTTCCGTCTCGTCCGGGAGTCTATCTGATGCGCGATGCGGCAGGAAAGGTGATCTATGTCGGCAAAGCCAAGGACTTGCGCGCGCGGGTGAGATCGTACTTCAATCGCAGCGATGGACGTTCACAGATTGAATTCCTACTCAGACGGGTCGGAGATCTCGAGACTCTGGTCACCAGCAATGACAAGGAAGCTCTGATTCTTGAAAACAATCTGATCAAGCAATACAAACCGCGTTACAACATTCGTCTCAAGGACGACAAAAGCTATTTGAGCATCAAGGTTACCACCCGGGACGTATGGCCGCGTATTTTCACCACCCGCAAGATCGTCAAGGATGGCAGCCGCTACTTCGGTCCGTTCTCGTCCGCGGTCGCTGCGCGTGAAACTGTAGACATCATCGAGAAGCATTTTCTTTTGCGTAACTGCACGGATCACAACTTTAAGAATCGCAGCCGGCCCTGCTTACAATATGAAATCAAGCGTTGTTTAGCGCCGTGCGTCCTGGCAGTTGATCCAGAGGAGTACCGCGAGCAGGTCCGCCAGGCAAGCTTGTTTATCGAAGGCCGGCAACACGAATTGCTGGCGGAACTCCGGCAGCGCATGGCGGCCAAAGCCGAGGCAATGGAATTTGAATCGGCGGCTAAGATCCGCGATCAGATCCAGGCGGTCGAGAAAACTCTCGAAAAACAGCGAATGGTTTCTCATTGGGGCGCGGATCAGGATATTTTCGGCCTTTACCGCGAAGGCGGTTACATTGAGGCTCAGGTGCTCTTCGTGCGCCAAGGGAAACTGACCGGGACGCAAGCTTATGCATTGGAAGATTTGGATTTTTCCGATGAGGAAATAATGGGCTCGCTGCTGACGCAGTTCTACCAGGGACAACGCTTCATGCCAGACGAAATCTTGCTGCCCGTGGAATTGGAAGATCGGGATACCCGGGCCGAGTATCTGAGTGAGCGCAAAGGCAAGAACGTGAGCATTCACGTGCCGCAGAAGGGTGACAAGCGCAAGCTGGTCGAAATGGCGCAGCAGAATGCCCGGCAGAGCTTTACTGAACGTCACGATCAGGAGAAAGCCCGTGAGAAGATGCTTCAAGAACTACAGGCGCAGCTGCGCTTGAAGCGCTACCCGCAGCGGATCGAATGCTTTGACATCTCGATGATTCACGGCGCGAATGCGGTTGGCTCTCAGGTTACGTTCATCGGTGGTGAACCCGACAAGGCGCACTACCGTCATTATCGAATTCGCACCATCGACGCCTCCGGCGGTGGCGACGATTTCGGCATGATGTTGGAGGTTCTGAAACGCCGCTTTACTCGCGGCAAGCGAGAGGAAGAGATGCCCAACCTGGTGGTGGTCGACGGCGGCAAAGGCCAATTGGCGATGGCGCTGGCGGCTATGCGCGAAGTCGGAGTCGAAGGAGTCGACGTGGTCGGTCTGGCCAAGATGCGCGTGCAATCTGCGCCACGCAGCGCCCAGATCGAGCGATCGGAGGAGCGCGTGTTCTTGCCGGGACAGAGTAATCCGGTGACGTTGAGACGTAATTCCAATGCCTTGTTTCTCTTGCAGCGGGTGCGCGATGAGGCGCACCGTTTCGCGATTACGCACCACAAAAAACTCCGTTCAAAGCAAACCCTCTCCTCAGCCTTGGACCGTATTCCCGGGATCGGGGCGACGCGCCGGCGCGCCTTGCTGCGCGCGTTCGGCAGCGTCAAGGGGGTTGAACAGGCGAGCCTGGATGAGTTAATGCAGGTTCCAGGCATGAACCCAAAGCTCGCCCACCAACTCTGGCAACTATTTCACCCGGCTCCGCCTCTGCAGTGAAAGCGGGTTCATGGCGCCATCTTCTGAGCAAATCGCGCCAACGGTCCCAAGAGCTATTCGCCCATCAACTTGGCTGTTTGCGCTGACCGGCTCGCTTTTGCTGGGTCAATTGGCCGCCGCCTCGCCAGTCGTTCTCTCCGCCGATCTGGTGTGGTTATTGTTGGTTCCTTTGGTCCTCCTAATCGACTCGCTTGCTAAACTGAGATGGCTCGCGACGCTAATCGCTGGAGGCGATGTAGCTAGCGAAAGTAGTACGATCACGAGAAACTACCAAGCCCGGGCGCTGCTCGCGATGCTAGCGGGATCGATGTTTGCTTTGGGCTATTTCCGTCATCACCAGCTGTTGTTTCCAACTTTTCCGCCGAATCACCTTCGCTCGGTCATGAACGAGAACAACGATTTTTTTCTAGAAGGGGTGCTGCTGCACGAACCGGAAAGACTGCCGAACCGGAGCCGGTGGTATTTGCGCGCCGAACGGATATGGCACCCAACGGGCGCCGAGGAGATCTCCGGTGATCTGCTGTTGAACGTCCGGCAGCTTCGCCGCGAGTGGCACTACGGCGATCGCATCCGCGCGCAGATTCGGCCAACTGTGCCCAAAGACAGTGGCAATCCTGGTGGTTTTAATTACGCCACGTATTTATCGCGACGTCAGATTTACGCCATCGGTTTTTTAGAGAGCGACGAAAAGATCGAGTTGGTGGAGCGCGCGCCGGATCGATTGCGTGGCGCGGTGGAAAGCCTGCGTCGAAAAATCCGTCGCTACATTGAAAGCTACTTTACTGCCGAATCCGGCGCCCTGATGAAGGCGCTGGTGGTCGGAGACATGGGAGAAATTTCAAAGAAGACGCGCTCCGACTTTACGGCCGCGGGAGTGAATCACGTTTTATCCATCTCCGGGCTGCATGTGGCGATGCTCGGTTTGGTGGTGTTTTGGCTCGTGCGCTGGCTCGGTTCGTTCAATCTTTATCTGCTGTTGCGCTGCAATTTGATCAAAATTGCGACCTTTTGCTCGTTTGTTGCGGTGATTTTCTACACCGCGCTGGCCGGTGCCATGGTGCCGACGGTGCGCTCTGCGATGATGATCGGAGTTTATGAATTGGCTGTCTTGCTGGATCGAGAGGAAGAGGTTCTAACCAGTCTGACGTTTGCCGCGTTGCTAATCGCGTTGGTTTGGCCCGGCGTAATCGCCGACATCTCCTTTCAGCTTTCGTTTCTCGCAGTCTTTTCGATCGCCTGGGGAATGCGTCAGGTTTTTAGGACTGTCGCCGCGCCCGAGAAAGACCGCTTGCCTCAGGAGCGAAGCCGGATAAAACCAAAGCTGCGCTCGATTGGAATGCACTTGGCTGTGCCGCTCCTAGCGACCATCGGCACCGGACCATTGATCGCGCACTATTTCGGTCATCTCTCGTTGGCCGGATTCGTGTCCAACCCAATAGTCGTGCCGTTGATTGGCTTTGTCGTCGTGCCGCTGGGGCTTGCGATCAGTTTTATCTCTCTGGCATGGCCGGATTCTGTCACTGCTTTAGTCTCGATCACAGAGTGGCTTCTGTGGTTATCCGGACGGCTAGTGGAATGGTTTGCTAGCCTTCCGTTTGCTCATATCTCAGTACCCGCGCCGGATCTGTGGGAGATTGGCGCCGTGTATTTTTTGATTGCTTCTCTACTCTGGCTCAAGAAAAGCCGCCGCGCCGTGATTACCGTCGGTTTGAGTGCGTCGATATTGATTGCGGATGTTGCCTACTGGGCCCGCGAACGCTGGGCGCGCCCAGAACTCAGAGTGACTTATTTGAATGTCGGCCAGGGAGATGCGGTCGTTGTCGAGTTTCCCGGCGCCAAAACTTTGCTGATCGACGCCGGAGGCACAGCCACCGGCGAGTTCGATATCGGCGAAGCGATTGTCGGACCGTATCTCCGCTCTCGCAAGATACTGAAAGTCGATTATCTTTTAGTCAGCCACCCGCGCATCGATCACTATGGTGGAATGGCATCGATTGTCAGAGAGTTCACGCCCGAGCAATTCTGGTCGGGCGCCGCCAAGGGACGAACGCATCGATTCGAGGAGTTGGATGAAATCCTCGACCGGTCCAAGGTCCAGCGGGTCAATTTGACCAACGAAGCACCGTGTCGTTCGATTGAAGGAGTGAATCTGTGTTTTCTTTATCCGCCGGCCGATCGGAACGACGACGTTTCGGTGGTACTACAGCTGCACTATGGTAAAGCGCGCTTGCTTTTCACCGGAGACATCGACAAACGCGACGAGCAGTTTCTGTCGCAAACACCGGCCCGGATTAACAGCGCGGTGATGAAGGTGCCGCGTCACGGCAGCGCTTCGGCGAGCACACCGGAATTTATTTCGGCCGTGCAACCCAGGCTAGCGGTGATTTCAGGAACCACTAGAAACGCGCGCGCTCAGAAGCAAGAGCTTGCGGACCGGTATCGTGATGCCGGCGCAGAAATTCTCCGCACCGAAGAAGACGGGGCCATCATCATCACGACCGATGGCAATGACCTGCGCTACGAAAGCGTCAAGAGCGGTAAACGGGGCGAGATCAAACTCTGAGGACTCGGGTTTTACGGGAGCTGCGATGCCTTTTATCAGCTCAACGCCTTGAGCTCCTCGATGTAGTCTTTGAATCCGCGTTCCAAATCATACTCGGGCTCCCACTCCAGGAATTGTTTGGCTCTGGTGATCACCATTGGCTGCTTGGCGGAACGAGGCTTCTGCCCCGGTATTATTTCCACCTGCAGATTGGGCAGGAGTTTCTCGGCCGTGGCGACCAAATCGTCGAACTTGATGACTACGCCTGTGCCGATATTAAGTGTCACCGGCATCGACAGAGGTGTGGTCGCTGCCTTATCGAGAGCTCGGCCCAGATCTTTGTAGTAAACATATTCGAAGTCGCGCGCCAC
>JAJONK010000177.1 GCA_021323355.1 Deltaproteobacteria bacterium | reverse complement strand
TTTCAGCCTTTTTTTCAAAATAGTCACTCTGCTGGCGGCGATTTGCGCGATCTGGATGTCGCTCGGCAGCGCTGAGATCAAGCAGGTTTATCAGGGTGAATATTATACCCTTCTATTGACATGCGCTCTGGGTATTTTTTTCATGGCGTCGTCGAGTAATCTTCTGACCGCCTACCTATCCCTCGAACTGGTAAGTTTAACCTCTTACGTTCTCACTGGCTTTTTACCGAGAAACCGGCGCTCGAGCGAGGCCGCGCTGAAATATCTGATTTACGGCGGCGTCGCTTCGGGGACAATGATTTACGGCATGAGCTGGATCTTCGGGATGACGGGTAGCCTCGACTACGCGGCGATTCAGCAGATGCTGGCAAAGGTCGAGATAAACAAAGCAGGTTTGTTTATGGCCTTTATGTTCGTATTTGCCGGTTTCGGATACAAAATTGTCTTCGTCCCGTTTCATATGTGGTCACCGGACGTTTATCAGGGGGCGCCGACTCCGTTCACCGCCTTTCTTTCAGTGGCCTCTAACGCCGCAGGCCTGGCGATCTTGATCCGGTTTTTTTACCCCGGCATCTCCGTCGTTTCAGCCGCTGGCGACTGGGCGTTTTTACCGGGCGTTGAGTGGCCTCAGATCTTGTTGTTCGCCAGCATGATCACCATGACCGTGGGCAATCTGTGCGCTCTTAATCAAAGAAACTTAAAGCGCATGTTGGCCTATTCGGGGATCGCTCATGCCGGCTACATGCTGATGGGATTGGCGATACTGACTAATGACGGCCTTAGTGCCATCCTCTTTTATATTGTCGTTTACCTGATTATGAACGTCGGCGCCTTCTTGGTGGTTGCTATGGTTGCTAATCATATCGGCAGCGAAGACATCGATGGCTATCGTGGGCTAGCTTGGCGCGGCGCGGTAGTGCCGGCAGTTTGCTTTTCCATTTTCTTGTTTTCGCTCACCGGCCTGCCTCCTTTCGCCGGATTCATCGGCAAGTTTTTTCTCTTTGCCGCGGTTTTGAAAGAAGGCGGCGCCTTTATCATCCTGGCGTTGGTCGCCGTAGCGAACAGCGTCATCTCGCTGTATTACTATGCCAAGGTCGTTAAGGTGATGTTTTTGGATACTCCCGATCCGGGCGATAAAGCGATCGCCATTGCCGGCCACAATTTCACTTTAATGGTACCGTTGGCGGTTCTAACCGTTATTTTGGGAATCTATTTCTCGCCGTTAAGCCAATACACCACGCAATCACTGCGTTTTTTTATCAAATAAACACACAAGGCTTGTGCGCCAGTTTGCTCCAGACTGACTACGCGGCGGAACGCATCACGTGACCGGAATCATGATATGAGTTTGGTACGGTTTGCGCTGGGTTAATCGTTCATACCAAGCGGTGAGATTTTTCTGTTTGGGCCGTTCAATCGGCAGGTTGAACCAACGATGCGCCCAAACCCCTAGGGGGATATCACCGATCGAGAATTCGTCGCCGGCTAAATATTTATTCCCCTCCAAATGGTTCTCAACGATCTGCCATGCTTGAGAGCTCTTGTCTAAGGCAGATTCAATTGCTTTAGGGTCGCGTTTATCTGCCGGGGTTCGAATGGTCGCAAAAAAAAGCGGTACGATGATCGGATTGAATGTGGAAAGCTGCCAGTCCATCCATCGATTGGCATTGGCACGGCCTTCCGGTGTCGCCGGCAGGAGTCTTCCGTGGCCGTATTTTTCGACTAGATAGCGCATAATCGAGTTGGACTCCCAAAGAACAAAGTTGCCGTCTTCAATGGTCGGCACTAAGCCGTTCGGGTTCTTATCTCGATATGCTTTGTCTTTATTACCGCCGAATTTTCCACCCCAGTCTACCCGATTAAATTCCAAATCGAGCTCACCGCAACACCAGAGCACTTTTTGCACATTCGAGGAGTCTGTACGGCCCCAAATCTTGAGCATAAACACCTCCGCAATCAGTATCTTGAAAGATCAATTTCTTATCACCATTTTGGCCACAGCGACAACCGAATTTACCGACGAATACCGATCGGCGACTGGAGGGAACGGATTTTATTGTCATTGCCGATTAGAACGACCTGCCATACTTTGTCGCGCGACCTCTACCGTTTGGATTGTATATCTGTTAAAGAAGGGAGTTTACTTTTGGTGAAAGAGTCTTGACGTGATGTTGCAGCGAATTAGCGTCCTAGGTGTGACTTTTGTCGCTCTCGCTATAGCGGGACCCGGTTTGGCTCGGGCTCAGAGTGCGGCAGAGGGGCAAAAGCTTTATATGACCTACTGTTCGAGCTGTCATGGAGATAAAGGGCGAGGCGATGGGGCAGCGGGAAAAGCGCTCCCGGTAAAGCCCGCCGACCATACCGATGGCAAGCTAATGAACTCGTTGTCCGACGAATTCCTTATGACTATCATCGCCAAAGGCGGTGCGGCGGTGGATAAGTCTTCTTTTATGCCTGCTTGGGGTGGCGTTTTGAAAGATAATCAGCTGCAGGATTTGCTTGCCTACATAAGGAGCATCGCGAATCCGCTTAAAGCATCAGGTAAGGCTAAGCGAGATTAAATTATTGGCCAATCAACGTGGCCCGTCGGGACACGTAAATTCAACTATTTTCAGGAGGAAAGATGGCAACCAAGATTCGTCCCCTACACGATAGGGTGATAGTGAAGCGCATTGAGGAGGAGGAGAAATCCAAGGGCGGTATCATCATTCCGGACACGGCTAAGGAAAAGCCGCAGGAAGGAAAGGTCGTCGCCGCGGGTCCTGGTAGACAGGATGACGGCAAGGTTATACCCCTGGGAGTGAAGGCAGGCGATAAGATACTCTTTGGCAAATATTCTGGCACGGAAATCAAGCTTGATGGCGAGGAACATCTGATCATGCGCGAAGATGACATCCTCGGTGTAATTGAATAAGGAGGCAATAGGAAGATGGCTGCAAAAGATGTTCGGTTTAGTGAAGAGGCCCGAAGTAGGGTTCTGCGCGGTGTCAATCTACTGGCTGATACGGTTATCGTGACCTTGGGCCCCAAGGGTCGTAACGTCTGTCTGGAGAAGTCCTGGGGTGCTCCGACCATCACAAAAGACGGTGTCACGGTTGCGAAAGAAATTCAGCTGGAAGACAAGTTCGAAAACATGGGCGCCCAGATGGTAAAGGAAGTGGCTAGTAAGACTTCCGATATCGCCGGCGACGGAACCACGACGGCTACGGTTCTGGCCCGTGCCATCTTCAGCGAGGGGCTCAAGCTTGTTGCCGCCGGCCATGATCCAATGAGCATCAAGCGCGGCATAGATAAGGCCGTCGCAAAGGTGGTGCAGGATCTCAAATCCATATCCAAACCCACTCGCGATCGAGGCGAAATCGCGCAGGTCGGCACCATTTCTGCCAATAACGATAGGACAATCGGCGATATACTTGCCGAATCCATGGACAAGGTTGGCAAAGAGGGCGTGATCACGGTGGAAGAAGCCAAAGGCTTGGAAACCACGCTCGATCTCGTCGAAGGAATGCGATTCGACCGTGGCTATCTCTCCCCTTACTTCGTCACTGATCCGGAACGGATGGAATGCGTTTATGAAGATGCCTACATCCTGATTCACGAAAAAAAGATTTCCAGCATGAAGGATCTCTTGCCGGTACTGGAAAGCGTCGCCAAAACAGGCCGGCCTTTAGTGATCATCGCCGAAGAAGTAGAAGGCGAAGCGCTTGCAACCTTAGTAGTCAATAAGATTCGAGGTATCTTGAAGGTGGTCGCGGTCAAAGCCCCCGGCTTTGGCGACCGACGCAAGGCCATGCTCGAAGACATCGCTATCCTGAGCGATGGTAAAATGATCGCTGAAGAGCTGGGTATCAAGCTTGAGAACGTGACGATCAAGGATCTTGGTCGTGCCAAACGAGTGATTATCGATAAGGACAATACGACGGTCGTAGAAGGGGGCGGTAAGAAATCCGCGATCGAGGGACGTATATCCCAAATTCGAGCGCAGATTGAAGAAACCACGTCCGATTACGACCGGGAAAAACTTCAGGAGCGGTTGGCCAAACTGGCGGGTGGTGTCGCTGTGATCAAGGTCGGTGCTGCCACTGAAGTTGAGATGAAAGAGAAAAAGGCGCGTGTAGAAGATGCGCTGCACGCAACCCGCGCAGCGGTCGAAGAAGGCATTGTGCCGGGCGGGGGTGTTGCTCTGATTCGAGCGTCGGCGGGTCTCGGCAGCCTTGCCGTATCGGAAGACGAGAGGGTGGGTGTTCGGATAATTCAAAAAGCGCTCGAAGAACCGATCCGCTGGATTGCACAGAACGCGGGACTCGATGGCGCAGTGGTTCTGGATAAAGTTAAAAATAACAAGGGTGCCTTCGGCTTCAATGCCGCCACTGAAAATTACGAGGACCTCGTCAAATCCGGTATCGTTGATCCAACCAAAGTTGTGCGCACTGCGCTGCAAAATGCCGCATCGGTTGCCGGCTTGCTGATTACTACTGAAGCGATGATCGCTGACAAACCGGAGAAGAAGAAAGAAGCTCCGGCAATGCCTCACGACCACGACGATTATTAAGAGCGAGCTTCTTAAGAGCGACTACACGGATAACGTAAAGCAAAAAAGGGCGCCCGAATTTCGGGCGCCCTTTTTATGTTGTATCGAGAAGACTTGCGTGAGTGCAGGAAAAAAGAAAGAGCTCTTGCTGGTCAACGTTGTCAAGAAGGCGCGCCGCGGAAGCCGCAAGCTCACGCGATCAGGTACAATCAATCAGTAAGTGGCAAGACCTGGAGGAGCTTCGTCTGTCCCCCAGGTCTCTGCGGTGGTTTCAGCTTACATTGATGGCGATCTGGCGGGGTTTCGCTTCATCCGCTTTAGGCACCTGTATTTCGAGTATGCCATCGCGATAATTGGCGCTAATCGCATCCGGCTTCACGGTTTGCGGTAGGTGGAAGGATCGCGAAAACTTTCCGGAAACTCTTTCGACGCGATGGTACTCTACGCCGTTAGCGGGTTCGTCGAATTTCCTCTCCCCGCTAAGGGTCAAAGTCCCATCATTGAATTCCAGGTTAAAGTTCTCTTTTTTCATCCCCGGAAGTTCGGCCCGAATGAGATAGGCTTCCTTGCTCTCCAGGATATCCACCGGGGGTAGCCACGATCCTCCAGCTGCGTTCGGGTATGACCGAGCCCGATTCAGACTCTCATCGAATAGATCGTGAATCCGAGCTTGTAATCGGTTCAGTCCATCATAAGGTTCCCATCTTGTAGATTCCATGATTGCTCCTCCTTCCAGGCGGCGTTAAATTTTCTGATTGGAACCTAAGCATGGGGCATCGACGAGTCAATCGCTTGACAATTACTTCACCCGTCCCTAGGTTTAGCGGTTGTTCGAAATTCCACAGGTAAAATCGAAGTTCCACAGATCAAAAGGACTGCAGATGGACAATAATTCTCCTAAGGCCGGGCTCTCCCATTGGGCGCCCATCGCGGCCGCGATTTCGATTGCGTTAATGACGTTTGTATTGGGTCAACAACCGTGGCTTGATGGCGCCACCTTAAATGATCCCAAGGCGGCCCCGCGTGCAGTCTCGCCACGCGGAGAGCTTTGGCCCGATGAAAGGTCGACCATTGGGCTATTTAGGCAAGCATCGCCGGCGGTGGTCAACATCACCGCTATCGGAGTTCAACGGGATCTGTTTACGTTGAATCTTTACCAGATACCGCAAGGGACCGGTTCCGGATTTGTTTGGGATACCAAAGGCAACATCATCACCAATTTTCACGTTATTCAGAATGCCGCTGCAGCCCAGGTGACTTTAGGAGATCAATCCGATTGGAAGGCTCAGGTCGTCGGTGTTGCTGCCGATAAGGATCTAGCGGTTCTGCGAATCGATGCGCCGCCTAATCGGCTGCGCCCGATTCCACTGGGGTCATCCAAGGAATTACAAGTTGGCCAGAGCGTCTTTGCCATCGGCAACCCTTTCGGTCTGGACCAATCATTGACCACGGGCGTGATCAGCGCGCTCGGCCGCGAAATCGATTCGGTGACCCGCCGTCCCATACAAGGGGTCATTCAAACCGACGCAGCGATCAATCCGGGAAACTCCGGCGGTCCGTTGCTCGACAGCGCGGGACGTTTGATTGGCGTCAACACGCAGATTTATAGCCCGACGGGAGCTTCGGCGCGTATCGGCTTTGCCATTCCAGTCGATACGGTTAATCGGATCGTGCCAGAGTTGATTCGCAGTGGAAAGATCATCAGGCCGGGCCTGGGAATCGAACTGGCCGAAGAACAGATTGCCAAGAAAATAGGGATCAACGGGGTTTTGATCGTCGATGTGATGCGTGGCGGTCCGGCGGCCAAAGCAGGGATTAGGCCGACCCGACGTGAGAGCTCGGGACGGGTGATTCTCGGCGATGTGATTACTGCTATCGAAGGTAAAAAGGTGGAGTCACCCAATGACCTTTTTCTCATCCTGGAAGATCACCAGGTCGGCGATGTCGTGACTGTGGCGCTGCTGCGCGATGGTAAAACCGTCCAGACGAAAGTAACACTCGAAGCAGTTCAGTAGTGCAACTCCTATGTTTGCCGCAATCATGCAGAAGCTTTGCGTTATCTCTTATCAGCACGATCAGCCGAGGCAATCTGGTTTTCATCGCGCTCGTAGGCGGTGATGATCTCTTGCACCAAGTGATGACGGGCAACATCCTTTTCGGTGAAGTTGACGAAGCGAATGCCGTGTACCCCCCTGAGAATGCGAAAAGCCTCCTTCAGTCCCGAAGCCTTTCCGGCAGGTAGATCGATTTGTGTCGCATCGCCGGTGATGACCGCCTTCGAGCCATAGCCCAGGCGCGTGAGAAACATCTTCATCTGTTCGGGGGTTGTGTTCTGCGCTTCATCGAGGATCACGAAGGAATCGTTCAATGTCCGTCCTCGCATGAAGGCGAGCGGCGCAACCTCGATGGTGCCGCGCTCGACCAATTTCCGCGCGCGATCGAAATCCACCATGTCATGCAGCGCATCATACAGCGGTCGTAGATACGGATTGACTTTCTCAGCTAAATCGCCGGGCAGAAAACCTAACTTCTCGCCGGCCTCCACCGCCGGGCGAGTGAGAATGATGCGCACAAAATTGTTTTTCATCAACTCGGCAACCGCCATAGCCATGGCTAAATAAGTTTTGCCAGTACCTGCAGGTCCGATCCCGAATACGATGTCATAGCGGCGAATTGCATCGATGTAAGCCTTTTGCGCGATGCTTTTCGGAGTGATCGTCCGCTTGTGCGCTGAGATATAAATCGTGTCGAGGAAGATATCCTGTAGTTTAGCCCTGCTGTCGCCGCTCAGAATGCGAATGGCATAGTCGACATCGCTGGGATAGACCGGATAGCCTTTTTCCAATAGCCCGTACAGCTGACGGATAATCTGGCCGGCAAGCTCCACTTGGAGAGGGTCGCCTTCGATTTCGAGGGACGAGCCGCGCACCCGAATTCTCACATCCAAGGCCTGCTGCAGAATCTTAATATGCTGATCATGTTGGCCTAAGAGATCGCGGAACAGGCGTGGATCGTTAAGTTCCAAGTGTGCGCTTTCTTTTTGTTGCGCACTAGTCAGCAATCTGTTCTTCTCGTCTTTCACTCCCTACCTCCTATGAGCTGGACGACAATCTCCCTTGTTCGTGGCCGGTTATCGAAATCAAGAAGAATGATTTGTTGCCACGTGCCGAGAGCTAGGCGGCCGTGTGCGATGGGAATCTGCAGTGAAGGTCCAAACAGTGACGCTCTCAGATGAGAAAATCCATTATCGTCGCCCCATCGATCGTCATGATGATAGCGTCTGTCGGACGGAATCAATTTTTCGATGAGCTCTTTGAGGTCTTGAACGAGTCCTGGCTCATGTTCGATGGTAGTGAGAGCAGCAGTCGAGCCGGTGACGAAAAGAGCAACTAAGCCGTCCTTGATCTCGGCGTCCCGGACTTGCGCTGTCACTTTGGCGGTAATATCGATGATGTCGCAAAAACCCTGGGTGGTCTCGGTGAGCTTTGAGGTGTTTACTTTCATCAAGAGAGCTTTGCGCTGACGATTTTCTTAACCTCAGCCAAGGCTTCGTCTGTTCGCGCTGGATTCTTGCCGCCAGCTTGAGCGAAATCAGGCCGGCCGCCGCCACCACCACCGACGATGGGCGCGACTTCTTTGATTATGTTTCCCGCATGGATCCGCTTGGCAATATCGGTGCTGGTGCTCGCCACAAGATTTACTCCATTGTCTCCTTGGCTGGCTAGAAATATAAAACCGTGAGGCATCTGTTCTTTGAGTTGATCGGCAAGCTCCCGCAATTGCTTGGGATCGACTCCGTCAACGCAGCTGATTAAGACGTCGATGCCATTGATTTTTTCTTTTCTGGCCAAAAT
>JAJONK010000176.1 GCA_021323355.1 Deltaproteobacteria bacterium | reverse complement strand
CGCATGACACGGCCTTACCTGATTGTGTTAGACGAGCCGTGCGCCGGCATGGATCCGGGCGCGCGTGAAAACTTTTTAGCGACGCTTGGGCGAATCGCCCGCCAGGCAAAAATCCCGGCTCTGATCTATGTCACCCATCACGTCGAAGAAATTCTGCCAATTTTCAAAAAAACTCTCATCTTGAAAGATGGCCGGGTGGTTCATAGTGGCAATACGGATCGCGTGCTGAAGGGCCATATTTTGCGGGAGCTCTACGGTGTATCCTTGAACATCATGAAAAGGAAAGGGCGTTGCTGGCCGGTTGTCCAGTGACCGCAGCGTTGCGATCCTTATCGATCCCACAAAAACAAAGCTGTGAGCGATTCTTAGGGCGACGCGGAGAGAGTGAAGTAATGGCGGTGAGAAGCTCCAGTGCGCCAGTCCGAAGCTCGCGCCTCAGCCGTCAGTGTAGAAAATCACCTTGCACCCGAGTATCGAGGCAGAAAATCCAAGCCTAACTGATGGGCTGGCCTTTTAGTACACACGGTCAATCATCCGGAACGCCTTAGTCACATCACATTCTTCACACCCATGATTTCGTCCCACGGTCATGAACCGATCACGCAGCGCCATCGGTGGTGGTCGTTGGCGGTTGTGTCATTAGGAACGTTTATGGTGACCACCGATATCGGGCTGCTCAGTATTGCGCTTCCGGTAATTATCACCGATTTGCACGCGGACCTGGCTTTGGCGGGCTGGATTGCGTTGATTTATGCGCTGGTGACGGCGTCTCTCTATCTTCCCTGCGGCAGACTCTCGGACATGATCGGCCGGGCCAAGGTTTACCGGGTAGGATTCTTTCTCTATGCGGGTACTTCGCTGATCGCCGGTTTTGCGCAGGACGCTTGGCAATTGATTTTCTTGCGCGGGCTGCAGGCGATCGGCAGCGCGCTGATTATGACGAACAGCTTCGCGATGGTGGCGGCGATTTTTCCGCCGGAGGAGCGCGGTCGCGCTATGGGAATCGCCGGCGGCACGGTTTCAGCGCTCGGCTACACCTTGGGCCCGGTGATTGGCGGGCTACTCACTTATGCGCTGGGCTGGCGCTCCAACTTTTTTCTGACTTCGCTGCTGTCGTTTATCGGTTTTGCGGCGGCGTGTTATCTGCTGCGCGATGACGCCGATGAGCCGGCACGGCGGGGCGCGAAAGAGTCCTTCGACTTTGCCGGCGCGGTGAGTTTCGCGTTGGCTATATGCGCCTTGCTCCTGGGGCTAACGGCAGGGCAGAGGGCGGGTTGGAGCAGCGTTCTGATCCTAAGCGAACTTGGTCTTGGTCTGGCCACATTAGCTTTTTTCATTTGGTGGGAGGCGGGCAGCCGCTTTCCTCTGCTTGATTTGCGACTTTTTCAGATTCGCGCATTTACCTTTGGCAACATCGCTCGCCTGATCAGCTTCATGGTTATTAGCCTAAATAATCTAGTCATGCCTTTCTTTTTGCAGCTCGCCATGGGCTTGGATCCGCTGCAGGCCGGGCTGCTCGTCGCGCCGACGCCTTTAGCGTTGGCATTGCTGGCGCCGCTAGCAGGATGGCTTTCGGAGAAGGTTTCGGCTCGCTTGCTTACCGCGGTGGGTTTAACGCTCAAGGCAATTGCCTGCGTTCTCCTGGCTTATGTTTCGGTTAACGCGTCTTCTTTTGACTTAGTTCTAAGATTAGGACTTTTAGGATTGGGGTTGGGAATCTTTCAAACTCCGAACAACAATTCGCTGATGAGCTCGATTCCCAGAGAACGGCTGGGAGTGGGATCATCTTTCTTGTCAGTTGTCCGTAGTCTGGGTCATTCTGCCGGGACGGCGTTGGCCACCGCAATTATCAGCGCGCGGCTGGTTGCGGTTACCGGAAGAAATGCAGTCGATGAGCTGAAGAACGCCACAAGCATCGGCGCCGGAGCGGTGCTGCCGGCCTTTATGGAAGGATTCCGTTATGCCTTTTTGACTGCGGCGGCGCTCTGTGTTGTCGGCGCGGTGATTAGCGCGCTATCGGTGGAGAATAATCGGTCGAAGCCGGGGCGCGCATAGCAGGCTCCTGAAAGGAACCTCTTGCAGGCTGCTCAAAAAAATTCCCGAGGTGAGGCGCGCGAAAAATCGACGAGCGAAGGCGTACTCAGCAGCCTGCTAGAATTCGCTGACTCCGAGGCGCCCGATGAATGGTAGCTTCAGCGCGGGCTTGAGAATGTCAACGCCGAAACTTAGGCCAAGCAGATTCAATTCGATGCCTTCTTCGCGCGCCAACATGATTCCAAACACTCCCAATAGTGAAAGCTGATAACCAGTTCCGCTGGGCGCCCGATCGATCATCGAGCCGTTGATCGGATAGTCCTTGCCGATTGCGGTGGCGGGAAGGTCCATTTTTAGTTCCGGCACTTGCCGGCCGACGTAAGCCATAAAAGTGTTGCTGTTAGGGCCTGGCCAAAGTTGATACTCATCGGCATAGGGGTAAGTCGCAGCGGCCTGGATAATTTTTGGGATTGCCGCGGCGGCGACATCGCCGCGGATATCCAGGAGAAGCTCGGGTTCGTTGATATTGAGTCGCATCAGGCGGCTTGGTGGCGATCCACGTATGCACACCAAAAATGCCGCGCCAGTTAAGCGCGCGAGCGCCATAGACTTGCACGACCGCTTCGGGCGTGGTCTCCGCCGGCGGCGCAATCCCAGCGCTCGAACGGTCCGCGGTTCGATAGTCTCTGCCCAGGGGAACCTGTCCTGAAAGAACCGTGTAGAGCGGCAGCCCCAAAACAAACAACAGTGAAAAAATTAGAATCATCGCGGTCTTTACCAGAGCGAGAGTATAACCATCAATATAGGCCAATGCTAGCCGGTCCCCGACAAAGCGGCACGGGCTTGGTTGCGCGGCTTCTGCGTCTTTTGAGCGGCGTGTAAACAGATTTCAACATTCTAAGGAACCACGGAGACGATAGGAACTCACGATCGGCCGATATCGAGTCAAGGGCATCAGGAATTCTTCCAGGGTTTCAAAGTTCGGCATTCTTGTGATCGCTTGCAAGCCAGGATAGATTTCCACAACCATGGCAACGGAGATACGCATCGGACATGGCTTCGACGTGCATCGATTCCGGCGCGGTCGTAAACTGATCCTGGGCGGTGTTGAGATACCGCATAAGCTTGGGCTGATCGGTCACTCCGATGCGGATGTCTTGTTACACGCTTTGATGAACGCGCTGCTCGGCGCGATGGCGGAAGGGGATATCGGCACGCACTTCCCCGACAGCGATCCGCGTTACAAGAATATTGAAAGCGCCAAACTCTTGGCGGAGGTTCTTGCGATCATGCGCCGCAAGCGCTTTAAACTAATCAACGCCGATGTCACGCTGGTGGCGCAGGAACCCAGGCTGGCGCCTCATTACGCGGCAATAAGAACAAACGTGGCCGGATATTTTAAAGTCGACAAAAATAGGATCAACATCAAAGCCAGCACGACAGAAAAACTCGGATGGGCTGGAAAGGGAGAAGGTATGGCCGCGACCGCGGTGGTTTTATTGGCGCGATAATGTCTCTCTATGGGGCCAAATGGTTGACAAGTTTTTTTTTCTATATTAATCAACTGCTCTGATCTTAAGTGATTTCTAATCTGCCCAACCTAGCGCCGCAAGCGCGTGAACAAGAGATCGAAAAGGTAGCTCAAGAGCTTGGCCGTCTGATTCAGGGCGCCGACCCTGAGCAGCGCAACGATCTTAAAGAGCTGGCATTTGCCCTCATCCGAGAGGAGTTCATCCACAAGGCTGAGGACCAAGAGAGCCAACCAGGGTCAGCTCCGGCGCCATTCAATCCGTTGGGAACAGGGGTTTTGATCTTTTGTGTGGGCGCAGGTCTGTCGTTTATTTTTGGACCGGTCGGTTTAGTTCTGATGTTGGCCGGCGTGATCTTTGTAACATGGGGAGCAGTCATCAGTTGGATCAAAGGATAAGAGCAGTATGCCAGAAGAGGAAAAGAAAAAGCGCGGTATCTGGTCCCGGAGAGACTTTTTCACACGCCTGGGTTGGGGCGGATTTGGAATATTCGGCGGCTTAAGCCTGTTAGGTTTTCTTCGTTCCGCGTTTCCGCGTGTGTTGTTCCAGCCACCGTCGACTTTCAAAGCAGGCTCACCTTCGGATTATGCCATCGGCGAAGTCAGCGAAAAATACAAGCAGGATCAGCGCGTCTGGATCGTCCGGGAAGACACCGGAATCTACGCGATCTTCGCCAAATGCACTCATCTCGGCTGCACGCCGCGCTGGCTTGCCACCGAAGCTAAATTCAAATGTCCGTGTCACGGCAGCGGGTTCTTTAAATCCGGTTTGAATTTTGAAGGTCCGGCGCCGCGGCCTCTGGACCGTTTTCAAGTTACCGTCGGTGACGATGGTCAACTTGTGGTCGACAAAAGCAAGGTTTTCAAGATGGGGCCGGGGGCAGAACCGGATGAGCAGCATTCGGAAAGCATTTTGAAGGTTTAAAGTTTAACGGATAGGAAACATGAGCCTTTTAGAAAAGATCAAAAGCGATATCGTAGAAAGCCACGTCTGGAAATCGATCTTTCGTCACGGCTATGAAGATACGCCGCGGAACCGCGTGATGATGGTCACATCGAACGTCTTTCTTCATCTTCATCCCGCCAAGGTGCGCCGCCATGCCGTCAGAATGCGATTTACCTGGTGCATGGGCGGGCTGACTTTCCTGATGTTTTTGCTCACGGCGGTGACCGGAGTGTACCTGATGTTCTATTACCGGCCGGTGGCCGAGTACGCCTATGCCGACATGAAATACCTCGAGACTGACATGCCGTTCGGCATGCTCATGCGCAACATGCATCGATGGGCCGCGCACGCCATGATCGTTTTCGTGTGGCTGCATATGTTTCGCGTATTCCTGACAGGCTCTTACAAGCCGCCGCGGGAGTTTAACTGGATTGTCGGTGTGTTGCTGCTGGTGCTGACGCTATTGCTGAGCTTCACCGGTTATCTGCTGCCCTGGGATCAGCTTGCTATCTGGGCGGTCACGGTAGGTTCGAACATGGCACGCGCGACGCCGTTATTGGGCTATGAAGGTCCGTTTGCCGACTTTGTCGGCGCCAATCCAGTCTACGACGCGCGGGCGTTCCTATTTGGCGGCGGCGAGATCGGTCCCCATACCTTATTGCGATTTTACATCCTGCATTGCATCTTCATTCCTTTGGTTGCCAGCATCTTGATGGCGGTGCATTTCTGGCGGATTCGCCGCGATGGTTTCTCAGGTCCTTCCTTATAAGCAATTTACCCAAGGGGAGTACAATGGCAGAAGCCGTTCGAGAAAGAAGACTTCCGGTTGACGATAAGATCCATACCTGGCCGCATCTCGTGCGCATGGAGTTTCTCGTCGCGCTGTTTGTCACCGTCGCTTTAACTCTTTGGGCGATGATGGTCGATGCGCCTCTCGAAGAACCCGCTAACCCGACCCGGACCCCCAATCCTTCCAAAGCTCCATGGTATTTTCTCGGTTTGCAGGAGATGCTGGTCTATTTCGATCCGTGGCATGCCGGGGTGGTGCTGCCGACCTTGATTATCGTCGGCCTGATGATCATCCCGTACATCGACATCAATCCCAAGGGAAACGGCTATTATTGTTTCAAAGACCGCAAGTATGAAATTTTGACGTTTTTTTTGGGTTTCCACGTGTTGTGGATTGTCACCATCATCATCGGCACGTTTTTCCGCGGGCCGGGATGGAACTTGTTCTGGCCTTGGCAACACTGGGACGCGCACAAGGTTGTCGCACTGACCAATGTAGACCTGCCTTATCTATTCGGGTTTCGCGACTACTGGTGGTCGGCGATTTTCGGGTTGATGGTCATTGGAGCCTACTTCGTCTTCGGCTTGCTTGCCTTTTACTACTGGGTTCTCAAAGTCAAAGGAAGAGAGTTTCTCGAACGCTGGGGGATGGTGCGGTTTACCCTGACCGCGGTGATATTCGTGCTGATGCTGTCGCTCCCCGCCAAAATGTTTCTGCGGTTAGTCTTCAACGTAAAATATATTCTAGTTACCCCCTGGATTAATATTTGATGTTCTATGTCGCCAAGATTCTGCAAGCGCTGGGGCTGGCAGATGTGGGCTATGCCTTGCTTACGGGTATTATGAAGAATTCATCGATGGCCGAAGAAATTGTTTTGGCACTGATCGGTCTTGGGGTTTTTTCTTTGGGCCGCGCGCTAGAGCGCAAGGTCGCTTGAGGGAGTCGCGATGGCGGAACGAGGATTCGACCCACAGGAAGAAAAGAAATCGTACGGCAGCGTCTTTTTACTCGGCATAGCCTTACTCGTGGCTTTGTCAATCTGGGCGTTTTGGGATGACAATATCACGCGTCGACCGTGGAAAGCTTTTCAGTCGCAGTTTTTCCGGCTCGATTACACCAAAGCCAAAGCGGCGTACGAGGAAGAAAACAAGAAGCTTCAGGCCGATTCCGCCTACCAGGAGCTAACCAAGAAATTGGCCGCTTTCCAGGCCAGCATCGAGGACGGCGAGTTGGGCGAAAAGCTTGCAACCTTGGAGAGGCAGGAAACCGAAGCCACCGTTCGATTCGGAGAAATCGATCAGGAGGTGAAATTCATCAAGAGCGAGCTCGAAGAAGCCTGGTACGAACACGATCACGCGATTCAGCAAAGACGAGACCCCAAGCCTTACGCAGAACATATTCAGGAGCTTGAAAAGGAGAAAGCGAAACTCGATCCGCAGTTGGAAGCCGCGCGCCAAAAGCGCGATCACCTCAGAGAAGAGATCAAGAAGATCAATTCGAGCAACAAGGAGATTCAGACTGAACTCAGCAAATTAAGCGCCGACCGCGATCGATGGCAACGGGTGATGGAGAACGCGACCTTCAAGCTCGGTCCATTGTCTTTCTACAAAATTCCTAAGATCCAACAAACCGTAATGGAGGAATTCGACCGTAATCGCTTCGATCAGCCGATTGCGCGGGTCGACCGCTGTCAAACTTGCCATTTGGCGATCAACCGCGCTGGTTTCGAAAACGAGCCTCATCCGTTCAAAACGCACCCGCGACGCGAGGTCTTATTGGCCGACAGCGCCCATCCACCTGAAAAGTTCGGTTGCACCGGTTGCCATGAAGGGCAGGGCGTCATGGTAAACGGCGTCAAGCAAGCGCATGGCGAGGTTCATCTCTGGGAGTTCCCGTTATTGCGCGGAGCGAAAAGCCAATCAAGCTGCACGTCTTGCCATCTAGATGTGCAAAAGCTTCAAGAGGTCCCGCTGCTGACGGAAGGCCAACGATTATTTGAACAAGTCGGCTGCACTGGGTGTCATTTGGTTCAAGGATACGAGGACATTCCAAAGATCGCGCCGAGCCTGAAGAAGATCAGCGCGAAGGTCGACCCGAACTGGATGGTGCGCTGGGTGGAAAACCCGCACAAGTTCCGGCCGCGCACGCGCATGCCGAATTTCGAATTCAAGCCGGACGAAGCGCTAGCGATCTCGGCTTATATCTGGTCACAGTCCAAGGAAGAGAGTGAAACGTGGCTCAAGGAAAATCCGCTTCCGGCGGGTATTCGCGAGGGAGATAACAATGAGGCCGCTCGGGGCAAGAAGCTGGTGGAAACCATCGGATGCAAAGGCTGCCACGGCTTTGCCGAAGGCGAGTTCAGCACCCCGCTCGGTAAAACGAAAGATCTTATACCCAACCTCAAGGATATCGCTGCCAAGACCGGGCCGCAGTGGATTTTCCATTGGATTAAAAATCCCCGCGATTTTGAGCCTGAGACGAAGATGCCCAGCCTGCGCCTCAGCGATGAGGAAGCGCGAGCAATCACGACGTACTTGACGACCCTAGGCGCAAAGGCTGAAACCATCCCCGGGATCGAAGAAAAACTTGCCGATGCCAACAATATAAAACGGGGTGAAGCGCTGGTTCGCAAGTATGGCTGCCCTGGCTGCCACGATATCAAAGGCATGGAAAAGGAGTCCCGCATCGGTGTTGAGCTGACCACCTTTGGTTCGAAGACAGTGGAAGAGTTGGCCTTCGGCAATCGTACTGATGTACCCCATACTTGGGATGATTGGACGTTTCATAAAATAAAAACACCCCGCGGTTATGCCACCGAGCGAGTCGAACAGCTCATGCCGCAGTTCAATTTGGCCGATGAGGATATTAACGCGCTGCGAGTTTTATTGGGTGGTTTCAGAGAAAGAAAAGTGGGGCAGCGCTACCTGGCGGACCAGGGACAGCGCGTGACCCAAGTGGTCGAAGGCCGACGATTGATGCAGCAGTATAACTGCGTCGGCTGCCACGAGATTGAAAATCGAGGTGGGTTTGTTAAGAAATACTACGGCGAAAACACGGCGGCGGCTCCGCCGCAGCTAAATGGCGAAGGCGAGAAGGTTCAATCG
>JAJONK010000175.1 GCA_021323355.1 Deltaproteobacteria bacterium | reverse complement strand
CGAGACAAGATTGTCTCGGGCAACCGATGCGGCTCGGTGGTGGCAAGAATGAATTTCACCGAGGCTGGAGGCTCCTCAAGGGTTTTCAGCAGTGCGTTGAAAGCGTCTTTAGTAACCTGGTGCACTTCATCAATAATGTAAATCTTGAACGCGCAACGCGCCGGTTGATAGCGAACGTTTTCGATGATCTGACGGACCTCATCGATTCCGCGATTAGAGGCGCCATCAATTTCGATTACATCGATACAATTTCCCTGGATGATTTCTTTGCACTGAACGCATTCGTTACAAGGGGTTGGAGTCGGACCCTTAGCGCAATTCAATGCTTTTGCGAGAATCCTAGCTGCGGTTGTTTTCCCGACTCCGCGAACGCCAGTAAACAGGTAGGCGTGAGCTATACGGCCTGCTCGTATAGCATTCTGTAAGGTGCGAGTGATGTGACTCTGTCCCGAGACATCTTCAAAGTTCTGAGGGCGCCACTTACGCGCGAGGACTAGGTAAGACATGTGGTTCCTTTGAGATTTTCAACGAAAGTTCAGACCGATCAACAGAGACGCGATCTAAGATTTTGCCACGAGTTAGCGAAGAGACTGGGATGCCCATTGCTGACAGCCAGGCTACCCTGTGGCACAGGGGAATTCCGGTACCGCTGCTTCCTTCCGGACCTGACGGGGTTCGCGGCTCCTTCTTGCACAGGACCTAACTATCAGCAATCGACATCCGATTTCAGGAAATAGCGTCGGACTAAACGCTCTTGTATTCACAGCCCGACTTTGCTTCCAGCGTCCGCGTTTTTTCATGTGGCGGAGAGGGGGGGATTCGAACCCCCGGTACTCTTATTAGGAGTACACACGATTTCCAGTCGTGCACCTTCAACCGCTCGGTCACCTCTCCCTCTGTTATCCGTTATCTAGGTTAGGACGACACAACGGGCGCACCAAGGAAATTACCACAGCAGGGTTTTGTTTTCCACAAAGCTAACCGTCGAGTTTCAAATTGGCACTTCGCGGGCTCGGCGATTCACCTAATTCGCCCTATTAAGGTCGCTAGTCGTTCGATTGAGACCGGCTAGACGACACTCTCATCGACTCTGATCCAACTGGCGCCTGGTCGGGAGGACATCTGCTGATGACTACGCGGGCAAAAGTTCGCGCTCGACGGGGTAGTAAAACTAAGAACGCCTACGTGGGATCACTAGAAGATTGATACAGCGATGCTCACAATTCGTATCCGTGCTCGGGTGCGGTTCGATATCTTGTCTGCCGAGCAAAATTCCTTAGTCTCATATCCTTACCCACCCGATGGCTGGGACCTGGAAGCCCGGTAAAGCGTCGATGAAAGACTACTTCTTAGGCAGGTTGCAAGGGGACACTGCTTTTCCTCTGATCAGTAACCACGCCAACCGATGATGGCATTCGAAGCAGTGACCGAATATGGCGCGGAGCCCTGTATTGCGTTCGGGCGCGCGAAGCACAATTCCAAGATAGCCGTTGCATCGCGGACAAGCGCGGGCTAGATACTTTCCCATAGTCTACTGCCCCTTTCAATCGGTATTCTTTTGGTGCGGTAACTGCTGCCGTTATCATTTCATCGCCTAGCGAGTCCTGCTGACAATCTAGGTGTATACAGCAAGCCGTACCATTAACTGTCATAGCCGGAATCCAACGAGATTCGAGATCTTCAGAGGAGACAGAGCGGGTATCGCCAGAATTGGAGACCTCCGTTGGCGAGACAGGCAAAGCGTTGTCGTCGATCGGCTGTCTATCACCGGAATCGTCATATGCAGTAGGATCAAGCTGGGCTTCTCTAACGAATATAGCTGTTCACCTCTACTAGCAGAGCTACTAGACTGCCATATCCAGGATTTTCCTTTGGGTTCAAACTCATTCATGCGCTGCAATCTCATTGCGATTGAGCTCTAAAACAGTGGCGCCGGGAACGAAGATCCATGGTGTAGTAGCAAGTTGCGCTTCTTCGTCCCGGCAACCAGCGGTTGAGCAATCGTTGTGCCCTCACTCTCATCGGACAGTCATTAACTTTGGAGAGTTTCGGGACGAATACAAGAGCGTTTTCTCCGCAGAATCGCCGGCAGCTTTGCCTGTTAAATCAACATCACTTATTCATCGGGTTCATTTGTCGGTGTTTCGACGTACAAACGAAAGCGATTGGGTGAACAACACTAAAGGGAGCACGCACTCTCAATGCTTCTAATCAAAACGCTTTGGAAACAGAATGCGCTGAAGGTTCGAAGATCAGCGCAATTACCATCTAGCGAAATTTGCACGCCCACAACCCTCAAGGAGCCGTTTTCACCACCAAGGCGGCATCTCCTAATCCATTTTCGCTGGAACTGGAACGGCATTGCCTCTTTCTGCCGCCGTTTACGAGCGGCGATTACAGGGCTAGGCGGTAGAGAGCGATCGCATGAGAATTTTTGAGGCATATTGTTTCCATTTTTTGACCGCTCTGCTCTGCCGTGGATTCTTTGTGATTGTCTATTCCCACTTAGAATTGGCCATGGCGTTGCTGCTTCTCCCTTTCTTTGCTAACGGGGCCAGTGCAAGTCCTCAGATGTTCCCAGAACATTCACGGCGGTGTTGGCTATCTGTCCGATTGGTAGCTGAGACCCCACCACACGGGTCCGGTGAGAATTACTAGAAAAACGACAAGGAAATCAGAAGCGAACGAAGAGCGCCGGGCGGTCGGCAGATTACCGCCACGAAAACTGCAAGCTAGATTAGCCGCTCAATCTTTCTACGCAGTTGTCCCACAGTAAATGGCTTGACGATATAGTCGTTACATCCGACAGTAATGCATCTCTGAAGGTCGGAAGGCCGAACTAAGACTGTTGCTGCAAGGACGGGAATATCCTTGGTTTGGGGATTGCCGCGCAGGATCCGAGTCGCCTCCCATCCAGAGATTTCCGGCATCATGATGTCCATCAGGATCAGATCGGGTTTCTCAGCCAGAGCCTTCTCGACACCCTCCCTACCATTCCTTGAGGTAATTGCGGTGAAGCCCATGAGGTCAAGTATCCTTACAAGAATTTCACGCATATCCGCGTGATTTTCGATGATTAAGATTTTCATCATCGCATTTAGACAAGATAATGGTCAGGTGCATGTTGCATTATGTTCAACGTATACACTGCATACTTTGTCCTGCCTGGCGGAGTCGGTTACCAATAACCTGCCTGAACAGTCCAGGATCGTCCCGATCTCCCATACCTCGAGCGAAGGGATCCAGTCACTCCCCAAATCATAGAACGCGATCTTGCTGCCTCGGATTCGAGTGATTTCTCAGCCTGATGTTTTTGAACGTTAGCACAAAGCGAGATTCAGTGAGGCTGCGTTCGTCAGCATCGTTCCAAAACCTTTGCAGTCGCTGATTTAACGTTCATCATTAAATGCCGGCGCCCGGCAACCGTCAGTTAGATTGCCTTCAGGCAGTTCATACCTGCAATTTTGTCGCGTATCCCTACCACGTTTTCGCAGAGTAGCCAAATCCATGCATCCCTTGCCATGGCATCTTCGTTGCCGGTGATGTTAATGCGAACGATCACATGGAAGCATCACCGGGTGGTCTGAAGAATCGATATGAATGAAAATATATTCGAAGCGGTTTTGATGGTTGCACTGGTAGTCATCACCCTGCTCTTCCTGAAATTCACGTCGTAAAAATTCCTGCCAGCAGATAACTTTGGGCACCCGCTGCTGCATGAAATTATCCCATTTGCCTCTCCCGGTAATGTGCCAACCGAGAGAGCACCATCCCCCACAGCAAGGCAATCAGTAGACCGCATAGCGTCTGTACACTTTCGATATCCTTTGTGAATTGATCTTCATTTGGACGTGGTGATTACACTTGCCACCCGAGGCACACGGGTTTGATATTACAGCTGAGCACAAACAAGTTTCAGGGAGTAATCCGTTCATGCTCGCACGGACGACATAAGACGTCATGAGTGGCCACAGCGGAAGCTGGAAAAAGATCTAAGGAAACGGATGATCGCATTCGTGCTTGGCTATTGCGGCACGAAAATCAAAAGAGGTGCGAAATGGGTTCTACGACCTACATCACAAGCTAGTGAACTCGAAGGACTGACCGAAACCGTTAGGACAGAGGGAGCGATGTGATTCGACAGACGACTTGCGCAAGTCTTGAGCTTCCTGATGGAAGAAGTCGAGCCGACGCGGCCAGCACCAAGTCAGGCACCCGAGAACTTGGACGCGAGGCTCATTCTTTATGCGACTTGCCGCCCTTACCCCTGATTTTGGGTAGTTTTAGTGGTTCCGTTGCCCGTGTACGGAGCGATGAGGCTAAGCGACGGTGTTGCGGATGCGGAGCTACTTCGGGAGGCTTCTTTGACCAGGTGAGAATGAACTTGAAACCGAAACAAACAAGGACCGCCACAGATACAACAACGATGCCGCTGCAACCATCATGTCCCATACCATTGGAGTAACCTCGTGCCCGATAGCTCTTAGACGGCGGGCGCCGCGAAATTTATCACACGCTTTGTCGTTCGCAAGGGACTGATTTTGATGGGCATCTTTGACGGCGCCTATCAACAGGTAGTTAAAGTTTGACCGTACGGTATTCACCCCGTTGCTCCCGTTTTCCCCACTCGGTGAGAGAGTCTGCCGAGCAAACGGCTACACGGGCCATGTAGCCCGAAGGTAGAGCCCGCCGGAACACGTTCGCCCTGCTTTCGCACAAGAGCTTCACGGCTATGAAAAAGGTCGCCAGGGCTACCATTAAGATCGACCGCATACATGCGATAAAGGATGGCGTTGATACCACAAGGGTTATGGGTCGACAACTGACGAGGGAGAGACTGCAGAGGTGCGAGGTTGTTCGAATGCAAAGATTACAAAATCTGTAATGGCTCTAGTTCGATGTTCAAGGTGTGAGTCGCTTGGAACCGTTTATCGGAATGGCCTCAATGGTTCATCATAGTCGCACGAATTGTGGGCGCAATGGGGAAACAGATCAAATCTTTCCGGCGTGCGTTCCGGGCCGAGGCGATACAAGTTAGCCTTGTTCATATGGTTGAACATGAGGCAACCCAGAAACGAAATACGGGGCATTGTTCCCCATGGTAGAAGGCAGTCAGCCATTCGGAATTTACAAGGCTAGGATTGGAGAGTTCCAAGCATGGCAACATCTGGGCACCGCACCAACTCATATATAAGCAATACAACATCATTGATGAGGAAACGTAGCCTCAGAGCCTGGAGCGTGTCCACGAGCACCAGCAGCAGGAAAAGGACCGGCGGAAGTGGTCTCAATGAGGCGAGCCAAGTGATCTCGGACAAAGTTCGGACAAAAAGGAAGAAAAATGGGGTAAAGTGAAGGTGATTTATGTCGGACAGGCTCTTAACTCGTGATCAAGAAAAACGCGGTAACTCTTTGCTGGATAATGATAATTATTTGGCGGAGAGGGTGGGATTTGAACCCACGTTACCCTTTCGGGTAAACTTGATTTCGAGTCAAGCGCCTTCAGCCGGGCTCGGCCACCTCTCCAAATCTTGTGATTCGTTTTTGTTCTCGCAGAGAACTAAAGAATTTCCCCAAAATAGTAGCACACTCTTCTGCCAGGACTCCAGCCGTATGCGGGACTAGGTGGTTAAGTCGCCGATCATCGCACAGGCGATAGAGCGATATAACAGCGCCCGCTTTCGGATCTAAACAGCCGAATATAAGCCGGCGCAAGCGTCCCTGCAGGACCGCGCCTGCACACATGATGCAGGGTTCTAAGGTGACATAGAGATCGCACTCTGTAAGCCGCCAGTAACCTAGCTTCCGCGCAGCCTCATCGAGGGCAAGGATTTCCGCATGAGCGATCGGACTTTGCAGTTCTTCTCTACGATTATAACC
>JAJONK010000174.1 GCA_021323355.1 Deltaproteobacteria bacterium | reverse complement strand
GTTGCGGCTACCGACGATGTCATAGGGGAGATGAAGAGCTTCATCGAGAAATGGAATAGGTTACAACGCGGCTCACCCAGGAGAGAAATTGATGCCATTTGAATTGTTAAACCCGTCCGGTTTGGAGTCACCAGTCGGTTACGCTCATGTAGCCAAGATCGCCGGGGGTGATATTGTCCATGTAGCGGGACAGGCCCCGTTCGATTCTCAGGGGCAGGTCGTCGGCAAGGGCGATTTCGTAGCGCAGTTCGCCCAAGTGGTCCGAAATCTAAAAACGGCAATTGCTGCAGCCGGCGGCGAGCCACAGAACTACGCTGTCCTCACCATCTATATTACCGACTTGCAAGCCTACCTGAGAAACAAAAAGCCGCTTGGATCAGTCTACAAGGAGGTGTTTGGTCGACACTTTCCCGCCATTACACTGGTGGAAGTGAAAAGCCTTTACAATCCCGATTGTATGGTCGAGATCTCAGGGGTAGCCGTGATCGATTGAACGCCAGAAGGTCTTTTCCTACAGCTCTTGTCTTAAAATTGCGCAATTGTGACAACTTTGCGCCTGCGATTTGCCTTGGCTAGCTGAGCTAGAGCCGGAACTGATGTGTTTTCGCGTTCAGTATCACTGGCACCTACTTTGCTTAAACTGACCGATATCGAGGGCTAAGGGAAGGGTCAAAAACAATGAGTTACCGGCTAACCAGATACAATCCCAAACCTAACATCGAGCAAGAACGGGAACAGGATCTTCTAGAAAGCGTCACCGAAGAGGAGGTGATAATCCTGTGGCGGTCAATAAAGCAAAAAGGCTTGTCAGAGGATGAGGCTTGGCATGCCATCGTTACCGGGCTCGCTCTGGATGCGGCCTTCTCAAGCAACAGGCGATCGATTCAGTACGAACACTAATGAATGACGGTAAACTCCCGCGCCGTGTAAATGAACACCCCAGCCGGTGGGCTCCCTTTTAGGTTTGAGTTGCCTGCGGATCTGCGATTGCGACTAAATCCACAAGAATTTGGCGATGTGATCTTTGGCTGCTCCTAAGCTCCTCCACCATCTTCGCGATCTCTGGTGTTTCTGCTGCCTTTAATTCGAGCGTGAATAGTAGATCATCCAAGGCAATCTGATCCTGCAGGTCCAGGTTTAATCGCTCCCAATGATTTTTTCCTGTCTTCGGCTCTCCTTTCGGTAATCGCGGCTTTTCTCCAAGTTTTTCAATAACGGTTCTTACCCTTTTAGCACTGTCTAATTTCTGTATTGCGATTTCGTGTAGTTTGCGCCGGATGTGCGGATAAGGCGCGTCAGCGGCGTGCACCTCGATTTGATTGGCCAGCCGTAAAACCAGCTCGTGGGCGAGGGCTAGACCTTCCACAGGAGTCTCAGGTCGGGAATAGTTATAGACGCTTCGTTCCGGAAAGAAAAAGTTTTTCAAGGAGTTAGAAATGGTGCTCGGCATTAAAGATCTTCAACTCCGACGATAAATTTAACTTGGTTTTATGTCAAGCTTTTGAGCATGTAACTCGTTGACTGCGGTGGAAAAACCTGATTGAATCCCGACAATACCAGGGTGACCGATGTCACAGATCACCCCTTGAAATTGCCTTGGATCAAGCCGCAACCCTTTGGAGCTTTTCATGCTTGCATCCAAACGAGCTACAAAACTCAACGGGAGCCGGCCACTTATCTATTCTAACAATCGCGGAGCCGTGGTCTTTGCGTGAGGTTGCGGCGTCCGAGGCCTGAAAAATCCCGGAAAGATTTCAGCCAAGGGCAACGCAGTTTTTCAGCCGAACTGTTGGCGTACCTCAGCATAGCCACGTTGAATCTTCGATGCCGCAATGACCGACAACGACAAAACACTGCCCATCGATTTATCATTCGGTAACATCGATTTGCCAAAGCAAGAGGATTTGGGAGACGCTGATTCAAAAGAAAAAGCGTTGATTCCGTTCGATCCTTTGCAAAGATACCTCGCAGAGATCCGCCGTTTTCCGCTACTTTCACGCGAGGAAGAACATAAGCTGGCCGTTGAATTCAAGGAATTTGGCAATATCGAAGCCGCCTATAAGCTTGTTACCGGAAACCTTCGATTGGTGGTGATGATCGCGAGAGAATACCAAAAGGCATTGAAAAGCCTGCTTGATCTTATTCAAGAAGGCAATATGGGTTTGATGGAAGCGGTAAAAAACTTCGACCCTTACCGGGGCGTGCGATTCCCATCTTACGCGGTGTGGTGGATTCGTGCCTATATCATTCGCTACATCATGAACGACTGGCGTATGGTCAAGATCGGAACGACTCAGGCACAAAGAAAACTCTTTTTTAATCTACAAAAAGAGAAGGAGCGGATTGAGGCGGAAGGTCTGACGCCAGGCCCTAAACTGCTGGCTCAGCGACTTAACGTTAAAGAAGATGAAGTGGTTGAAATGGAGCAACGCCTAGCTAATCGTGACCTTTCGGTGGATATGCCGATCGGTGAAGACGAAGAGGCAACGATGCTCAATTTTTTGCCTGATCAAAAACAGAATCCCGAAGAGCATTTCGCCGAAAGTCAGTACCGCGACTTATTGCAACAGAAGATGGAAGAATTTGCGCGCACCTTAAAAGATAAAGAGCTCGTCATTTTTCGCGAGCGGCTGCTCAATGAAGACCCGGTTACACTTAGAGAGATCGGTGAAAAATACAGTATTAGCCGAGAACGCGTCCGGCAGATCGAGGAACGACTTAAAAAGAAGCTTAAGACGTATCTGAGCAAAGAACTGGACAATGTTAACGGCGCCAAAATCGGTAAGGCTGCAGATTAGCAGGGTATTGGCCCTAAGGGTGTCACTCACTGCGGCAGTCTTGCGGTTTGGGAGGTATCATTGCAGTTCGAAAAACAGGTAGAGATTCAGGCGCCCAGAGAAAAGGTTTGGAATTTCATCTGGGATGTCGATCAGTTTATCGCTTGCGTTCCCGGTTGTAAGGAAGCTAAGACGGTTGAAGAGGGGAAGCGGTATTCCGCAACCATGGTCGAGAAAGTTGGACCGTTCAAGGTTGAGTTTCCGACGACTATAGAAGTTTTGGAACGGGAAGAGTTATCACGGATCAAGGCTCAGGCTTCCGGCGCTGACAACAAAATTGGGAGCCGGATGAAGTTGGATCTCGAAGTGAAGCTTCGTGAAGAAGACAACAAGACCGTTCTTCAATTTATAGCCGGAGTCGATATCTTGGGTAAACTCGCCGCCTTGGGACATGGCATTATCAAACGCAAAGCCGACCAGGTTCTGGACGAGTTTGCCCAGGCAGTGAAGAAGCGTTTGGAAGGAGATTCGTGAGATGCTGCGACGATTCCGTCTAGAAGAGCCCACGACCGTAGCTGAGGTAGCGGAACTACTGGGGCGATTCGGTGACTCGGCCAAAGTTTATGCGGGAGGAACGGAGCTTCTCCTCGCCATGAAAGAAGGCTTGGTACAGTTTGAGCGACTGGTGAACGTTAAAGGCGTCAGCGGCCTAAATGACGTTAAACAAAATAATGGCGACATCCATATAGGCGCTCTCTGTACGCATCACGAACTTGAAAATTCGCCGATATTGAAGGAGAAGTTGCCTGCTCTGGTGAAGCTCGAAGAGAATGTGGCAAACGTCAGAGTGCGCCAAGTAGGCACCCTTGGTGGCAATCTCTGCTTTGCCGAACCTCATGCCGATCCGGGAACGTTATTGATCGCTTTAGGAGCGCGTCTCGTTGCCGAAAAGGGAGACCGTAATCGCGAGATACCGGCGGAATCTTTCTTCGTCGATGCTTACGAAACTTCGCTAGAACCGGACGAGGTACTAACGCAGATTATCGTCCCGGTCCCGGCGCAACCCGCTGGCGTTTGCTATATGAAGTTTGGTTACCTCGAGAGGCCCAGCGTTGGACTGGCGGTGATGGTAAACCTGAATACCGGCAGAACTGAGATTGATGATATCAGAATTGCGGTTGGCTGCGCCGGACCGGCGCCCAAGCGAGTTGCGGAAGCCGAAGGCTTGTTGAAAGGCAGAAGCGTCGACGAAGCGACCCAGAACATTTCGCAGGCAGGGGAGATGTCTGGCCGCGCTTCCCAAGCAATCAGTGATTTACACGGCGCGCAGGATTACAAGGAGCATATTGTCCAAGTACTTCTGAAGCGCTCATTTCAAAATGCCCTCAGTCAGTGCGCATGAACTTAGGAGAGTTGTTTAGATGGCAATGACAATGTTACGACGTTCAGATTTACAGACGATACCCGTTTCGTTTACCCTAAACGGTAAATTGCAGGAATTAGATGTCGAGCCGCATGAACTGCTTTTGGATGTTATACGGGATCGATTGGGACTTACTGGAGCCAAACGATCGTGCGACGTACAAGTTTGCGGCGCTTGCACGTTGCTGGTGGACGGAAGACCGGTGAGCGCCTGTACAACCTTAGCCTTTGAAGTCAGAGGCAAAAGTGTGATGACGATCGAAGGTTTGGCGGAAAATGGCAAGTTACATCCACTCCAGCAAGCCTTTATTGAGCATGGAGGGTTTCAATGTGGCTTTTGTACCCCGGGAATGATTCTCGCAGCCAAGGCCTTGTTAGATGAAAATCCTCATCCCACCGAGGAAGAACTAAAACATTTTATGCACGGCAACATCTGTCGTTGCACCGGGTATAAAAAGATTATCGAATCCATCATGGCTGCCGCAGCGACCATGTCTGAGGCTACGCAGAAGGGCTCTTAGTCTCCACGGCCAAGCGAGATAAGGTAGGCTCCGCAGTCAGCTACTTTGTTTCAAGGGCCGGGGAGAGCTCCTCCGGGTAAAAGGCCCGCTTCTCTAGAACAGTGGCATCGCTCTTTGGTTATGTAATCATCTGGTGAGTGCAATGGCACGATAATGCTAAAGCTACGCACGAATTTCCGCGCGCATAAAAAAGATGTAAGAAATCCCGAAGCAGACCGCCACCAAGCCGAATAGAGTCGTGACGTGGGGCCAGATGAGGTTCAAACTCTGTCCAAGGGCAAGCGGCGTCGGTAAAATACCTTCCGCCTGACTTTGTAGGGCTAAACCAAAAACACGAGCTGCCGGATTCAATAATATATGCACGGTTTCTGAGAATAGAGTGCTTGGTGAGATACGACCAATGGCGTTCTCAATGTCGGCGCGCCGGGCAATCGATTCAGGAGTGGCCGTATCGGGGACAACGATACTGGCTACACCTTGACTGACGATGACTACGAACAGGGTCATAAAAAGCCACACCGCCATCGAGGCGAGCGCCGCGGTTACGGTTTTTTGGAAGAGCAATGAAAAGAGCATCGCGAGAGCCAGCCAAAATCCGACATAGAAGATGCCCACCGCTGTGAATATCAGCATGCGCCAGAGTTCCTCAGCATTGGGTGGAAAGCCAAGCAAAGTTATTCCAAGACCGATCACCAGCAAGAGGATCGATGCCCAAAGAACGGCAATAGTCGTGAGACCGGCAAAAAACTTTCCGTTGATGAAGCTATCGCGATAAATGGGTTGGGAGAGAACACGGCTCAAGGTGCCGCGCGCGTACTCGCCGCTGATGGAATCGAATCCCAAGGTGATTCCCACTAGCGGTCCGAAAAAGCCTAGAAACGTCGCCAATGAAAAAAGCGTTTCGCCACTGGAGGTAAGCAGGAGAAGAAATGCGTATTGTGATGGAATCGTTTCGGTGTTTTGCCGAATAGCCTGTCCGGTAGCGTAAGTGGCCCAGAGTCCCGTCAGTACGATGATAAAAATCAGGATCATGAAGCGGCGGCTACTGAAGTGATCCGCCAGTTCTTTCCAAAACACTACACCCATTTTTAAGCCTCGCGAAAATATTTCAGATAGATCTCTTCCAGAGTCGGATCTTCAGATCGCAGCTGTAACAAAGGAAGGCCTTTGGTTGTTACAAGGGAAACGAGTTCCGGCCGGACGTCTTTGGTGCAGCGCAGAAACCACCCTTGGCTGCGTTTTTCGATTTCATCGATGCCGTCTATAGCATGAAGGCTTCGCTCAAGGCTGTCCCGATTACCGCCGACTTCAAGCAAAAAGTTCCACTGGCGGCCCTTGAGAATGGCTTTCCCCAGCTCATCCATCTCACCCTGAACGATCAGGCGACCTTTGACGATAATACCCACCCGATTACAGATTTGCTGTACTTGCTGCAACTGGTGCGATGACAGCATAACCGTCAGGTTGTGATCGCGGTTAAGATTCTTGATCATTTCGAGAATCCGGATCGCTCCATCGGGATCGATTCCCAATGTGGGCTCGTCCAAAATGATCGCTATCGGCTTTTTTACCAGAACTTCGGCAATTCCGAGCCTTTGTTTCATGCCACGGGAAAACTCGCGAACCAGCCGACGGCCATCCTCGCTCAGGCCAACCTGATCAAGGACTTCGGCAGTACGGCGCTGCGCTTCCTTTTCCGGAATCCGATTCAGGCGCGCCATGTAGAGAAGGTTTTCTTTGGCGCTTAGATCGTCATAGAAGCCAGGGCTTTCCGGCAGGTACCCCACTCGCTTTTTAACCTCTAAAGGTTCATGTGTGGGGTTATACCCGCAAACCGATAATTGTCCTGAAGTGGGTTCGGTGAGTCCCAACAGCATCAGGATCGTAGTTGTCTTACCGGCACCGTTAGGACCGAGAAAGCCGAAGATTTCTCCCTCCTGGACCGACAGAGTCAGAGTATTGACGGCAAGCTTTTCACGGTAGCGCTTGGTCAAATTCTTGGTGTCGACGACTGCGCTCATCGCCGTCCCAAACGGAAAAACACAATCACCAGCCCAAGAACTACCAATGCAACGATTCCAAACCCCACCCAGCCCCAGAGAGTCGGAGTTGAGACCGTCACCCGAAACTCCACGGAGCGGTTAACCTCAGGAGAATTCGCCGTCAAGGTCATCAAGTAGTCGCCGGCAATGGTTCGCTCCGGCGCCAGGATATCCATTTTTATCTCGCGGACTTCACCTGGGTTCAAAGCATCGAGTTTGTCGGGTCTGAATTCTACCGTCCACTTGTCACTGGGTTTCTTGCTGATGAAATTAAGGTTACGAATCGGCGCCGTACCGGCATTGGCTACCACAAAATCAACCGGGGTTCGATTGCCGGCGGTCACTGAAGTGTTGAGAGTGCCGGCCAAGGAGCCCATTTTAAGGTCTTGGGTTCCTTTAAGATTTACCTTCAGATCCGCACTGGCTTCGAAAGCTCCTGATCGAGCCACAATCGTCACCGGCTGCTCTTTAGCATCAGCATTGGCGGGCGTGTCGATCTCAACAGCTACGGTTTCGGAACCATTTTCTTTCAAAAGGATTGACGAATATTGTGTATCACCAAACTGTGGCTTGAAACGAACCGCCCAGCCGGGTGGTGTCTGCGCCGTCAGTGACACCGGCAACGGTTTGTTAGTTTCGTTTTTCAGATCGATCGTGAACTTAAGAGTTTGCCCCGAAGGCGCTGTCAGAACCGGATACTGACTGGTGAGTCTTAACCCGCCAGTAGCGACTTTAGCGGAAGTTACACGGAAGTTGATTGTGTCGGAGTAAGAGGTCGTTCCCTCGCTGTCCTTGGCAACAACCTTGACATCGTAATTTCCCGGCTTGGTGTTTTGCGGAACTTTGCCCTTGAATTCAATGGTTGTGGATTTTTCTCCCTGGACCGTGACCGAGCGAACCGGATAACTGGGGTACCTCGAATTAAAGTTCGCTTCCCAACCCTTGGGAATCGACTCAAGGGATAGATTGACCTCGACGGGATTTTTAGTCCGATTCACAACCTCTGTATCCATCGTGACTTCCTGTCCTTGTCCGACGGTTAAATCCTTGTACGGGATGATCAGATTGAAGCTCTCTTTTGAGGACGCAGCGTCTTTCTGTTCAGTCTTTTCGGCGGCGAGTGCTGAGGGCTCGAGCGAACTAGAGCAAAGTAAAAACCACGAGAGCAGCACAAGTATCCTTCGCGGGTGCACACGTAGACGCACAAACCTCATATCAAAAACCCCCTAAGGTGCGAAATTTGGTGCCATAAATAACCATATTAAGTCTTAGGGTCAAGAGCTTGCGGCGGAAAGTTAAGCTTTTCCCAGCTGCCGTAATCCTTCATAGAGAACAATCGACACCGCATTGGAGAGATTCAAACTCCGAACACCCTCACCAGCCATGGGTATCCGATAGGAAGAATCTAAGTTGGCATCCAACAAGTGTTGAGGCAAGCCTCGCGTCTCGGGCCCGAAGACAAGATAGTGTTCTTCTTGGTAGCGTGCTCTGGTATAGGATCTCACCGCCCGTTTAGAAAAGTAGAGCAACCGTTTCACCGGCGCTGTAGCTACGAACTCATCCCAGGATTTGTGTATCCGCAGATCGACGAACTGCCAGTAATCAAGGCCGGCGCGTTTGAGGTGACGGTCGTCGATTTTAAATCCGAGTGGTTCGATCAAATGGAGAGGGGTCAGCGTAGCTGCGCAAAGTCGAGCTATGCTGCCGGTATTCGGTGGAATCTCGGGTTGAAACAAAACTACGTGCATGTTCAACTTTCCAAAACGAAGGTAACCGGACCATCGTTGACAAGCGAGACCTTCATTCTGGCTTGGAATTGGCCGGTGGCAACTGAGACTCCGGCATCCCGGAGCCGCCCTATAAAATGATTGTAGAGTTTTTCGGCGTGAGCCAAGGGCGCCGCATCTGTGAAAGACGGGCGATTGCCTTTTTTACAGCTGGCGTAAAGCGTAAATTGGGAGACAACTAGAACCTCC
>JAJONK010000617.1 GCA_021323355.1 Deltaproteobacteria bacterium | reverse complement strand
ATGTTTGTCTGGGTGCCCGAGCCGGTCTGCCAAATGACCAGCGGAAAATGTTCGTCGAGCTTGCCGGCGATGACTTCGTCGGCGACCTGACTGATCAGATCGCCCCTTTCCTTGTCCAAAAGTTTCAGCTCGACATTAGCCATGGCGGCAGCCTTTTTAAGGATGCCAAAAGACTTGATGAGCTCTCTCGGCATCGTGTCCCGTCCGGCTCCGGCCTGGAAATACTTCAGCGAACGCTGGGTCTGTGCACCCCAATAGCGGTCTGAGGCGACTGCGATTTCGCCCATCGTGTCGGTTTCGATGCGACTCTCAGCCACTGGGTGCACCTTTCGTCGCGCGATTTTGCGGAGCGGTTCACCGTTCAAGGTTCAAAGTTCCACTTCGATAAATCGGTTGCCGGTTCCGAAGTTCTGAACAGCGAAATTTGACCGTTGAACCCGGGAACTGGAACTAAAGTCGTTCGTCGATTCGTTCATTTCTGCCGCGGAAAGGTCTGGGCAACAGATGTTCGTAGGGCATCAGCTGCTCTTGTGCGGCGAAACGATCTGCGCCATTGCGCTGCTGCTTCACCGCTTCGATCTCGGCGATCCGCCTGGACGTGTCCGGATGATCGATGTGATCCTTGGCGCCATAACCGCGCCAGCCCGGGGGGAGCTCCATCTTCATGACATCGAGCTTTTCGTAGGCAAGCGACGGCAGGGTGTCGCTTTCCGATTTCCACGTTGCCAGGGTGCGGTTCAGCCATTCGGCGTCGTTGCGGCGCGGAAAGTCCTCGCGGAAATGAGCGCCGCGGCTTTCGGTTCGCTGGAGCGCGCCATAGGCGACGCATAGTGCCATCTTGAGCATCTTCTGCACCCGATATCCCGTCACCAGCTCCGGATTGGCGCCCCGCGCCTTGTAGCGCAGCCCGATATTGCGGCTGCGCAATAATAGTTGCTGTAACTCGTGCACCGCCTCCTCCAACACTGGACCGCTGCGGAAGATGCCGACCTTAGTAGTCATGATCGTCTGCATCCCGGCCATGAGCGCAGCGCCGTTTTCCGTGCCCCGGCCGTCGATCAACACCGAGTTTCCGCCCAACCGGTTAAAGCCATGCATGTCCCAGCAAGCCGCTTCGCCGGCCGAGAACAATCCCTTCAAGGTCGGGCTTTCGCCGGTGTGATTGGTGCGCACTCCGCCCATGGTGTAGTGCTGCGCCGGCCGCACCGGCACCCATTCCTTGACCGGATCGACACCGAGAAAATAGTGACAGATCTCGTAGACTTCGCGCAGGTTGTGTTTGATGTGGTGCTCGCCCAGCAAGGTGATGTCCAGCCAGAGATGTTCGCCGAATCGCGACTTCACGCCTTTGCCTTTAGCGATGTGCTCTTCCATCCGGCGCGACACGACGTCGCGCGACGCGAGCTCTTTTTTCTCCGGCTCGTAGTCGGGCATGAAACGATGACCGTCGACATCGCGCAGCAAACCGCCGTCGCCGCGGGCGCCCTCGGTGAGCAGAATTCCAGGAGGAAAGGCCGGCGTCGGATGAAACTGCACCGCCTCCATATTGCCGAGCGTGGCGACGCCGGTCTCCAGAGCGATAGCCGTGGGTATTCCTTCGGAGATCACCGCATTTGTGGTCACGCGGTAGAGACGCCCGGCGCCGCCGCCGGTGATGGCTGTGGCTCTAGCCACGTAAGCCGCTAACTCGCCGGTCACAAGACTGCGCACGATTGCGCCATAGCAGCGACTACCGTCGTGGATCAAAGCGATCGCCTCGGCCCGTTCATGCACGGGAATCTGATTGGCGATCGCCTGATCGCTCATCGTAGTCAGCATCGCGTGGCCGGTGCCGTCCGAGACGTAACAAGTACGCCACTTGTTGGTGCCGCCGAAAGCCCGCTGTGCGATCAGCCCATGAGCCTCGTCGCGCTCGGTGATGGTGACTTTTTGCCCGTTGATGATGACGTCCCGATCCCCTCTGGTGACTCGGCTCCAGGGTAAACCCCAAGCGGCCAGCTCGCGCACTGCTTTGGGCGCGGTGTCAACGAACATGCGCACGACTTGCTGGTCGGCGCCCCAATCGCTGCCGCGGACCGTATCTTCGAAGTGCACGTCTTCGTTGTCGCCCTCTCCCTTGATAACGTTGGCGAGGCTCGCCTGCATGCCGCCCTGCGCCGCGGCTGAATGAGAACGCTTAGGCGGCACTAGTGAAAGAATGATGACGTCATGGCCGCGCCGTTTGGCGCCGATGCCGATGCGCAGGCCGGCCAGACCGCCGCCGATGACGAGAACGTCAGTATAGATTATTTTCATGACCTAACTTCTTTCGTTAAAAACACTGTGAACAAATCCGAAATCCGAATATCGAAACCCGAAACAAACCCAGCCAACAAATCGAAAATCAAATCCAAAACACCGAATCGGAATGAGCTCGTTTATAGTTTTTGCTATTTTGATCATATGACATCGTTTCGAATTTCGAATTTCGTGCTTCGAACTGCTTTATGAGAAATCCGAAATCGAGTATCGAAATCCGAAACAAACGCGGTCAAAATTTTTTCCCTACTTTGATCATTTGAGATTGTTTCGAATTTCGGATTTCGTGCTTCGAATTTTTGGCTCCGCTAGCGTTGCTGCGCCGGCGAACTCGAAGGCGCTGCCCAGGAGGGCACGTAGCGTTCGCCGAGCCGATCGCGGCGCTCGTGGCCGAGCTTCATATATGCCGCCAGTGTGAGCAGTCCGAGCGTCAGGAAAAATATCGTGATTGCCCACTTGAGCCGCTTGAGCATCGTGCGCGTCCGATTTGGATCTTTGCCTTCGACCCAGCCCCACATTACCCCCCATCGGTAGAGACCGACGCCGCCGTGCAACTCGACAGCAAACAACAAGATTAGATACAGCGGCCACCACCCGCCGCTCCACACGCGCTCGGCCGATTCGTAA
>JAJONK010000173.1 GCA_021323355.1 Deltaproteobacteria bacterium | reverse complement strand
TTCAGCAGGATCAAGAAAACGTTATGAGAGAAATGCGGGTCGGCATGCGCGGTTTCTCCCGAGCCATTCACGCTGTTCTCCGGGATCTGTATGCCGATAGTCACAATCTTAAGGCGACTCAGGAATTCGCCAATACGGTAGGGCCAAGAGGAAACATCCACGGCCTGATTGTCTATAACGCTGATGCCGAGCGCGTAGCGGTCTCATCCTCGCTTAGGTATCCTGACGATTTTGCCGAACTGCACCCTGCTGCCATTCTGGAACTGGATCCGCGACCAGCTCTCGGGGAACCCAACGGGGTAGAGGGTTATGTTCGCGAAAGTGGCATTTTGGTCTACTACCGTATCGAGCCGTTTACCGCGAGCGATGGCCAGATTGCCGGCGCCTTTGTCTTAGCGCGTCAAGGATCTCAGTTGATCAGCAACATCGAAGCGCGACGTCAGCGAATCATCGGAACCAGCGCGGCACTGGTCATTCTTTTGTCTGTCCTCATTCTGATCATCGTACGCCGCAATATCACCCTGCCCATCAATCAGCTGGTGCAGCGCGTCCGGGAGATCGGCCGCGGTCGTTGGGAGCAGCGCATCGAGATCAAAGGTCGGGACGAAATTGCCGCGCTGGCTGGAGAGTTCAACACCATGTCGGAAGAACTCAATCGGAGTTATTCCAAATTCTTGGAAGAGCAGCAACAAAAGCTAAAGCTAGAAAGAGATCTGCGCCACTCTGAACGTTTGGCATCGGTAGGTCACTTGGCCGCGGGTCTTGCCCATGAGATCGGCACGCCATTGAGCATCGTTCGTGGCAGAGCTGAATACCTGTTGCGCCGGCCGCGCAGCAGCGAAGAACTTGCCGGCAACCTCGAGGTGATCCGTTCGCAAAGCGATCGCATCACCGCCATCGTGCGCCAACTGCTAGAGTTTTCCCGCCGTCGGGAACCCATGTTTCGATCGGTCGACCTATCGGAGTTGATCAATCATGTGCGTTATCTTCTGGAACACCAACTATTCGACAAGAGCCTTAAGGTTGAGATCCATGTCTCGCCGAAGCCGTTGCTCATTCAAGCTGATCCGGATCTCCTGCAACAAGTGTTCATCAATTTGTTCGCCAATTCTCTCCACGCGCTTGGCCCCGAGGGAGCGATCAAAATTCGCGCCTCATCCGCGCCCTCTATTGACGGCCAAGGCGGCGTTCGAATTGTCTTTGAAGATAACGGGATCGGTATCGCGCCCGAAATCAGTGATCATGTGTTCGACCCTTTTTTTACTACCAAGGATGTCGGCGAAGGAGCCGGACTCGGGCTGGCGGTAACCTACGGCATCATTAAAGAGCACGGCGGCGAGATTACCGTAGAAAGCGAACCTGGAAAGTTTACTCGCTTCCTCATCCATCTGCCTCAAGGACAACAGAAAGCAGCGCTGGTTCAGGGCAATCTGGAAAATGGCACCCGACTCTAAACTACACGCCGCTACGCGCGCCCGGATCCTGATTGTCGATGACGATCGGCAGATGTGCCAGCTGCTCGTCGATGTGCTGGCCGAAGAAGGCTATCTCGTTGAAGCAGTGCATGACGGCCGATCCGCGCTGGAGAAGTTTCGCGCAAACGGCTGCGACTTGATGATCACCGATTTGATGATGCCACGAATGCGCGGCACCGAACTAGTTAAAGAGATTAAAGGGATCGATCCCGACGCGGTAATTCTTTTGATCACGGCCTTCGGCAGCATTGAAAGCGCAGTCGAGGCAATGAAAGCGGGCGCCTTTCATTATGTGACTAAACCGTTTCGCACCGACGAAGTGATCTTACATGTGAGCCGCGGGCTGCAGCAGCGCCGGCTCTGTGAAGAAGTGCAGCGGCTTCGCAGTGAGATACTGGAGCGTAATAGTTTTGAGAACATCATCGGCAAGAGCGAGAAGATACGGGAAGTTTTCTCAATCGTCCGGCAAACCAGCGATCTTGCCGCCAATGTACTCATCCTCGGTGAAAGCGGCACCGGCAAGGAAATGGTGGCGCGCGCGATACACCATCATAGCTGGCGCGCCCAAGGGCCCTTTATACCGCTGAACTGTGCTGCCGTCCCGGAGACCCTGCTTGAGAGCGAGCTCTTTGGCTATTTGCGCGGCACGTTTACCGATGCGCGCAAAGACCGGCGCGGACTCTTCCAGGAAGCCAGCGGCGGCATCCTTTTTCTCGATGAAATCAGCGAGATTCCCATCAACCTGCAGGCCAAGCTGTTACGCGTCATCGAAGATAAGGAAGTGAGGCCGTTGGAATGTTATTCGCATCGAATTGCCGCCGCTACGCGAGCGGTCGGAAGATATTCCGCTTCTCGCAGAGCACTTCTTGCACAAATTTGCGCCTCAGGCGAAACGAGAGATAGACTCGATCGACCAGGAGGCGCTGGCTGCGCTGATGAATTATCGCTGGCCGGGAAATGTGCGGGAGTTGGAGCACACCATCGAGCGAGCGGTGCTGCTTGGCAAAGAGGCCAGCATCGGCTTGAAGGATTTACCGTTGCAGTCGCAGGTTACTGATGGAAGTTCTGTGCCGCTCGCGGCCGCTGTGGCAAACGGATACACCCTCAGAGATCTGGAAAGAGAATATATTTTGCGGGTCATCGAGAGCACGTATGGGAATAAAGCCGAAGCGGCTCGGATACTGGGCGTAGATCGGACGACCCTTTATCGAAAATTAGAAGAGTACAAGGTCAAGACTTAACGTTCCTGTCTTGATCCATAGCTAAACCGTAGATCTGGCGTTTAGAATATCCGTATTTCTCGCCGAGCACTTCGGCGACCTCTTTCACCCGCAGCCCGTCGGCTAGCAGCTTAGCAATCTCCTCGTGCAGTGCCTCTTCGGATGGATGATGCAGGTCGGAGCAGCCTTCTATGATAAGCGTTACTTCTCCGCGAATCTCTCGCCCACCGACTTCTCCGATTACTTCGCTGATGCGGCCGCGCAGGAACTCCTCATGAATCTTGGTGACCTCGCGCGCCAGCACCATTCGGCGGTCGCCAAGAATTTCACGAATGTCATCGAGCGATTCCTTGAGTCGGTGCGGTGTCTCGTAGACGACCAGGCTATAGCGGTCGACACGAAGCTCTTGCAGCTTGGACCTCCTCTCCCGCTTTCGTGCCGGTAGAAATCCCCTGAAACTGAATCCGTCGGTGGGCAGACCGCTGGCGCTGAGAGCCGCGATCAATGCCGACGGACCCGGAATCGGTACAACGGGAATGCCCATGCGAGTGGCTTCGACAACTAAGCGGTAGCCGGGATCGGCGATCGCCGGTGTGCCCGCGTCCGAGACCAGGGCGATGCTTTCGCCGCGCTCGAGGCGAGCGACCAATTGGGCCGTCTTGGCTCGTTCATTGTGCTCGTGATAACTGGTTAGACGCGTGTTGATGGTGAAGTGCCGCAGTAGAGTTTGCGTGTGCCGGGTGTCTTCGGCGGCAATGACATCGGCGCCCTTCAGAATTCGGATTGCCCGTAGCGTGATGTCTTCGAGATTACCTATCGGCGTTGCGACGATGTACAGAGTGCCGGGCATAAAGTACCCCTCAACTAACACACGACATAAATTTATTTCAATTTGCGCTGCCTTTGAAAATATGCGGAATTTATCCGTCTTTCATAGTAACATCTGGTTATCAATTCCAATAAGGAGCAAATTCGATGAGTAGCGAACCAGTCCTTATCTTCGGCCAAGATCTTTGCCCCTATACTTCGGGAGCCCGTGAGGATTTCTCCCGTCGAAAAATTCCGTTCGAATACATCAACGTGCTCGAAGATGACGCCGGTCTGGCGCGTATGCTGAAACACTCTAATGGCCGCCGCCAAATACCTGTAATCGTCGAGGCCGGCAAGGTCACCATAGGTTTCGGCGGTAGCTGAGAGGTATAACGCCGGCGGCGCTGGCACGCATAGAGTCGAACGTTTATTTTATGAATCACCAGGAAGTCTTCGCGGATAAGATCGTCGCCGTCTTCGGCGCGAGCACGGCTATCTCTTCTCTAATACCGCTTGCGGGGGATGCTTCGAGCCGGCGCTACTACCGCGCTGTCATAAAATCCTCCGAAGCGCCAAAATCAGTGATCATCATGGAGCTCCCGACCGGCAGTGCTCTGCCCCTCTCCAGTGAAGAGTTAGCCGTTTTCAAGCAAGCTCCTAAAGAATTGCCCTTCCTCAATATGCACCGATTCTTCAGCGGAGTCGGTGTTCGGGTGCCCAAGCTTTACGCTCATTGGCAAAACGACGGCATTCTTATGCTGGAGGATTTAGGCGATACAGCGTTATGGGACCGCGTCCAAGGCCTGCCAGAAGAAGAGGTCCTTAGCTGGTACGAAAAAGCCATCGACGAGCTTTTGATTCTACAAATCCGAGGCACAGCGGCCCGGGACGAAGCCTGCGTTGCATTTCAGCAGCGATTCGATTTCCGGCTTTACATGTGGGAGTTCGAACACTTCCTCGAATACGGATTAGAGAAGCGGCCCGGCGCCCATGTGGCTGGAACGGTAATCGAGACGCTGCGAAGAATATTCTCGGACATAGCCCATCGCTTGGACCGCTATCCCAGTTGTCTAAACCACCGCGACTATCACAGCTGGAATCTGATGATTCACGACGAAGCTGTGGCAGTAATAGATTTCCAAGACGCCTTGCTCGCGCCGCCGCAGTATGATTTGGCCTCGCTGCTGAATGATCGGATCACCGACAGTGTGATTAGACCCCATATTGAAGATCATCTTGTGAGCTATTATTTACACCAGCGCGCCGGTCTCGAAAATCGCGCTGTAGACGGTGACGATTTTCGTGAGATCTACCTGCTCTCGGCGATTCAGCGCGATTTCAAGGTAGTCGGCCGGTTTTATTATCTCGATCTGGTAAAGGGCAAACCGGGATACCGGAAATTCATCCCGCCCACGGTCCGTCGATTGAAACGCAATTTGGCGCGCTTACCGCGGCTCGAACCGATCATTCCGATTTTGGCTGAGCACTACGAGGAGATGCGATGAAGGCGATGGTTTTGGCCGCCGGGCAGGGAACACGCCTACGGCCTCTGACCGATTCCCAGCCCAAAGCTCTGGTGCCAGTCGGCGGCCGGCCCATGATCGAGTATTCGCTGCTGCTGTTACGACACTATGGCATTCGCGATATCGTCATCAACCTGCATCATCATGGCGAGCAGATCGAGAACCGGCTGGCCGACGGCAGCCAACTTGGATTACAGATCAGTTATTCCATCGAGCCGGAGCTGCTGGATACCGGGGGCGGTCTGCTCAAGGCCAAGCCATTTTTGCAAAACGACACTTTCATCGTCATCAACACCGATGTCTTGATCGATTTGCATCTCGACGAGTTGCTAGAATTTCACCAAAAGCAACGAGCCGCGGCAACGTTGGTTTTGCGGCCAGATAGGGATGCGGATCGATACGGCTCGATGGACATCGACGAGCGAGATCGAATCTGCCGATTTCTCGACACAAGAATGCCGATGCAGTCACCCGGGCCGGTTCGCAAACTGATGTTCACCGGCGTACAAGTCCTCGAGCCTACGGTCTTCGACTATATGGACTCGGAAACGGGAGCACATAAATTCAGCACGACCCGGCAGACTTACCCGCGGATGCTGGCCGACGGGCAACTTCTCTATGGTTTTTGCTTTGACGGATTTTGGCAGGATCTAGGAACTGCCGAACGCATCCAGCAAGCAGAGCACAGCCTAAACGAGGGTGGGATTAGACTCCATTACCTCTAATCAGCCGGAGCTTGCTACATTCTGGATTGAGCCATTGTAATGATCCCGCATGCGGCTCTGTCGCCGGCATTCCCGGTAGGATCGGTGGCGTAATCGTCAACGCCGACATGGATCACCAACGCGCTGCCGTCTTTGTCAAAAACCGATGTCACGCCGGGTTTAAGCGTCATGCCATCGGTGAAAGCCTCAAAACGGCCTGTGCCATCCTTGGCAACAAGCATATTGGGTAAATCCCCTGCGTGAGCGCCCTCGGCATTTTTGTGACCATGTTTTTTTTGCGCCGGATTGAAATGGCCGCCGGCGCTGGTAAAGGCCGGCGCCTCGCATTTACCGACCGCGTGAACATGAACCGCGTGCAAGCCCGGAGTGAGTCCCTTGACATCAAGGTTGACTGTGACTCCGCTCCCGCTCTCGCGAAACGTGGCAATTCCGACCGCCTTGCCGTCCTTATCCTTGAGTTCGGCAGTCGCTTGAGAAGCCGGCTGGGTCGACATCGAACAAGCCGCCGACAAGCTCACTAGAATGGTTGCGCACAATAATTTTACAAACATAACACTCCCCCTTTGATTTCGTCAGAAGAATCTACCGGAACTTTAGAAAAAGGAGTCAACGAGCCGGCTCGAAACGTAGAAAATGGCAAACCCGAGCACCACCAGGAGAGTGATCCAACGCGATTTACCCGATTCGGAGAGCGGGACGAGCAGAGTCGCACCCACATAGATAAAGTTTCCGGCTGCGAATGCCAAGAGGACATCGGCAAAAAACGGTTTAAGTTCCCAGGCCCAAAATGGCAGAACGATACCAATGATGGTGACAACCCCTAAGCTGCCGCCGGCAACCATAGCGGACCAGCGGCTCCATCCCGCTGCACGCATGATCGCGGCGATCACAAAGCCCGCGGGAATTTCGTGAAGTAATACCGAGAGAAATATCAGTATTCCCAAATCGGTTTTGGCGATCATGCCCGCGCCGATAGCCAGTCCATCGATAAAGTCATGAACGTTGAATGCGACAAGGGATGCGAATCCGGCGGCGACCGGAACAGGCACAAGGTGTTCATCTTCAGGCAAACTATGCAGGTGAACGTTGGTAAATTGTTCGATCAAGAACAGCGAGAGGTAACCCACCGCCACATAGCCCGGCATCGACGGTCCCCGGGATAAGCTTTCCGGCAGCATCTCGAGCAGCGCCGCTGCCAGAATAAATCCACCACTTAAACCAAGCGCCGCCGCGGTAAAGCGGCGCGAGGGCTCGCGCTGAAGCACCGCGAGAGCGCTGCCCAAGATATTGGCCAAGGCGGTCAACAATCCGAGCACGAGAGCGACACGAAGCATCCGTCTCTTCTGACAAACTTGATCTTGGGATGCAAATGATCGGTTGCGAAGAGCTTTAGCAGAGCGCCGATCTGACCCAGAGAGGCTGTTCGGATTCACACAGCGAACGGGTGCACGAGCACCGTGAAGTCGTCAGGCGGTGTGGCGAGATGAACCTGCAGCCAGGTGATCGATAATAAACACCCGGTGTTCTACAGATTGTACGTGCAGGTTAAGAGACATCACCGAAGCCCATGGTAATACACTGGCCAGCTTTGTTTTCTCCAGACAATTTCCGCTAGTATAGACTCCGTACGTGCCACCTCAACACAAAACCCGGAAAACTTCTCGACGACAAACGAACCGCCATTCCGGCCCAGGTGCTACGGCGCCGTTAGCTGAATTGCTCACACGGCCTAACCCGCGGCTATTTGAACGCCCAGTGGTTCTGATCCTCGCCATCTTCTCGCTTCATGCGTTTGGATTGTTGTCTCTCTTCGATGTTCTTCCCGGCCTATACAATCCTGATCCAATCATCGAACAAGACTGGGGTCTGCATTTTCATCATCTCAAATCGTTGGAGACCTTTTGGCAACAGGACAAATCATCCTGGGGGTATAATCCCCTCTTCATGGCGGGCTACCCGTCCAACACCATCCAAGATCTAAGCATCAAGCTGTTCGAGTTCCTTGCGCTCGCTTTGTCCTTAATTGCTTTAACGCCGATCCAGTGGTTCAAGATCTCGGCGTTTATCGCAATGGCGGCGATTCCATGGCTGATGTATTTCAGCGCGCGCAATCTGTTCGCGCGCGAACAAATCAGAAATACCGCGGCCGTGGCGGCGGCGCTTCTTGGAACGATTTATTGGTGGAATTCACTGCCGCGAGAAATGTTTTTTTACGGCATGATCGGCTATCCGACCGCTGCTTATGCCACGATCCTGGGGGTTTCGCTGTTTTACCGTTTAGCGCAACAGCAAACATCCTGGCCTGTCCACCTTGCCTGGATGCTATTTGCCATCACCATCCTACCGCTCCACGTTCAGTCTCTGATCATTTTTCTGCCTTGCATTATCACCTTGTTGATCGCGCGGCCCCGGCTGATCCAGCGCTACCTGGTACTATCGACCGTAGGCGCAGCAACGATTTCGCTCGCGCTAAACCTGGTCTGGATAATGCCCGCCTTCACCCACCGGGGCGATGATGTTTC
>JAJONK010000172.1 GCA_021323355.1 Deltaproteobacteria bacterium | reverse complement strand
CGCTTCTTCCTTGTCAATGATCGCGGTTTTGTTTGGATGCTTTCGTGCTGCTTGGTCGAGCAGCTCCGCGGCGAAAAATCCTACTGAATCAATATGGTTTGCCACAGCGAAAAGGCCCTCTCGAACGGTTTGTACCAGCGCGCGAGCTGCGACAGCTCGCCGCGCTTAAGTTTTAATTTGCCCTGCTGAGTTGCAAGAAAAGGATCGATGCGGGCTCGAAACACCGCGCTCCACCACTCTTCTGAGCCGCTGATCATAAACTCACCGCTATCACCCCGTTCAAGCTGCGTGATCTGGCCAGAGTCAAAACGCACGGTCCAGGCTGCGTCCTTTTCTTCAAGAAAAAGGGTCAGGGATGTAGAGAGGCCGGTCTCTTCCCCGTGAGAACGAAATTGAGAATCATGGTTCGCGCGCTCCACCAAAGCGGACATGTGCTCTTTCGAGAACAACACATAAGATTCACCCGTTTGTGGATCGGCGAGGCCCTTTTGTTGTGTTATCCGATCCGCAATCGAAGCGTTCGATTCACTTCGAAGCTCCATGAAGAACCGGCAACGCACAGCTTCTTCCAGTAAATCGGTAAGCAAAAAGGTCTCTTGAAGATTCCTGCCGATAGCCACCGTGCCATGACCCTTGATGATGGCGACCGGACGGTACTTTAATTCTTCTGCTAACCTCTCGGGCTTTGTTACCGTCGGCGTATCCTGGGCGACTATCGGAACCTCGCCAATTGTATACTTCTCCTCAAAACTCACCGGAACGAAATGATCATGAGTCAATGAAAATGCCAGAGTCATGGGTGGATGAACATGAACAATAGCTTGTGTCCCGCTGGCTGCATACAGAGCCAAATGCAGAGGCGTCTCGCTCGATGCAAGCTGGTCTCGGTTAAGCGGCCTGCCAGCGCCATCAATCCGCACCAAATCTGCCGCTGTTAAAAAACCAAGCGGTGCATGCCGCCCCGTGATCAAAAACTCGTTCTCTCCAACCCGACAACTGAGATTTCCGCCCCAGCCGCTGATTAGATGCCGGTCAAACAGCAGCTTGCCCCATTTGATCATCTCTCCTTGGAGCTTCTTCATCATTCTAGGCTCAAAATTCCTTAAACAACTCCCAGGGGTATGACTTCGCTTTCGAGGGGAAAGATGGAGGCTCCGCTGGGACAAATATTTCTCCCCATGAATGTCGAGACATCGCTATCAATACTCAATCGCTTAACTGAATCAGACGCCAGCAGTTCAACGGGTACGCCATGGGCGCGCGCCAATTCAAGTGCCAACAATGAGCCACAGATACCACTGGCTCCCTGCGGGTCGAGCCGGCTATAGTAGAGATAGAGCTTACTGATTTCGTCCCGGGCGAAAAAAAATCCTATCATGTTGTCAGAGATCAGAGTCATTGGCAGATTGTGCTCAAGCAGCGCGGGCGCCACGGCATGAACACCCCACATGTGCGGCCGCATTTCCGGAATCAAGAAACGGCTGGCCCGCTCAGCTTTCAGCGCACTGACTAAGTGATCGCGCTGATCTAAAGGCGGGATACCATAAACGAGCAGGTACTTGCTTCCATCCTTTATCGGGCTAGGTGCTGGGGCTCTCTGCTGCTGGTACTTTCGGCGGAAACTTTCAGGTGTGTAGACACCGTCAAACCCAATAAAATACGTAATTAACGGCGCCGGCGTAACATCAAAAGCAGGATAGCGGACCGCAATGCTAGCGTCGGCTATCAGCTGCCGTCCTTGGAAGCTTAGCAGCTCTGCGCCCGGCCTTTCTTCGATCGGCACATCGCTCCCTTGCACCAACGAACGCGGGTCTTGAACCAGCACGTGAAATGGAACTCCGTATCGCTTTGCCATTACCGCCAGCGGATAGGTGCCGACTTTGTTGATGATATCGCCATTCTGTGCCGCACGATCCGAACCGACGACGACTGCATTGACTTCGCCTCTAGCCATCACCTGGGCGATGGCGCAATCGGGAATCAGTGATACGCGAACGCCTCCTCGTGCGAGCTCCCAAGCGGTCAGTCTCGCGCCTTGCAGGTACGGTCGGGTTTCCGTGGCGATGGCGGCGAAGTCTTTGCTCATCGTCGCGCAATGCTGCGCTATCGCCAACAGTTCTCCACTCATGTTGCAGTGGGTCAAAACCCGCGCCGGGTCCGGCAAAAGCTCGGCAGCGCGCTTTGCTCTTGCACCCCGGGCACGGACGATCTGCGCGGCGAAATCACAAGCCCGCTCGCTAATCCACTCACCGGCACTCACGTTTCCCGGCAGTTTTTCAAACCACTCGTCGAAATATTGACCCAGTCCGCGGAAATCGAATGTCGGTCGCGCTCGGCAGAACTCGTGGGTCAGTTGATCGATCGATTCTCGCAGCGGTGGGATTTCCTTCGCGTGATAGTTTTGCGCCAGGAGCGCACCGCTATAGAGGAACGTAAGGACTTGGCCAAAGGCACGCGTTTTCATCTCCCGCACAGCATCGATGGCCTGCGAAGCATCTTTGACGCTGATATATTGGATCTGCTCGGGAAGCGAAATCTCATTGAGAATTCGAAAACCGCCACCTTCCCATAGAACCGGCTCAAAAAGCGGGCTTTGTACCGAATTCATAAACGATCTGCAGTTGCACCAGGCTAAAAGTACTTGAGAGCTTCGCGGGCAACCGCAATGATTTTCTCTTCGGCTGCGAAAAACAAAGGGTCACGAAACCCGTATTTGCCGTGCAAACACTCATCCGAGACGGCAAGAATGGCGCCGGCCTTTTTCTTTCGAACTTGAGCGATCGTCAAAAAAGCCGAGGTCACCATGTCGATGCTCGAAACATTTTGTTGTGTGAGTTGCGCGATCAATTCCGGCGTTTCCTGGAATAGCGCGTCAGTGGTAAAAATCCAGCCTAGATGGAAGCGCACCTGCAGGCTTTCCGCGGCTCGCTTCAATGCATCGACTATCTCGGGGTGAGCCAGGGTTGAAAAATTATTCGCCACGTAATAGGGCGATGTGCCTTCACCGCGCAGGGCTCCGGTTACGATGATCAGATCGCCAATCTTCACATGCTCCTGCAACGAGCCGCAACTTCCGACGCGGATCAGCGCTTGTGCACCGGCACCGCAAAGAATTTCGGTGGTAATCGCCGCGTCCGGAGCGTAGCGCCCGCCATTGCCAACGGTTACTCTCTTTCCGTCCAGAGTTCCGGTATGCATCTCGTAATCCAGGAACGTGAAGTTTTTTTGCGGTTGATCCAACATACTCAAAAGCAACTGGCTCCGATCCTTCGGGCCGGGAATCAAGGCATAAGGACCGAGAGAGTCGGCCTTCAGCCCGAGCATCGAGAGCATTCTTTGCGGTGTAAAGTGAGCTTCTTTGAGCATCGATCAAACAGCTTGGCCGACAAACTCAATCAGATCTTGGGTCGGCAGAGCAGGCTGTTCAAGCGCATTGAATGAGCGCTGGCATAACGCGCTTGATGTCAAAACCAATTCGGCGCCGGTCTCCTTCGCCTCACGCATACGATCGGTTGCGCTCCATTGAGCGAGGTTCGGATCCGCTTCAGGAACACCGCCACCGCCGCCGCAGCACCATGCCCAACGTTGGTTCCGTGTCATTTCCACGACCTCGACTCCAGGAATGGCGCGCAAAACGGTGCGCGGCGCTTCGTATATGCCGCAACCTCGCCCCAAATGGCAGGAATCGTGGTAAGTAACTTTTTTTCGAATCGGCTTGCTGATTTTCAACTGACCCGCCCGTAGAGCGGCTTCGAGATATTCCACGCCATGCAAGACTTCCAAACCGACGGCACCAACTTTGGCATGCTCGCGCCAAATACGCCGGCAACTGCCGCAAGCAACCACCAGCCTTCGCACTCCACCTTGCGTAACTGCGTCCAGGTTTTCCTGTTGCAGACGCTCGTACTCGCGCCGAAATCCGAGATCGTAAGCATGCAACCCACAGCATTTTTCCTGATCACCGAGGATAACAAAGTCCTCGCCTGCGTTTTGCATCAGCTTGGCTAAGGCCACGACACCGGCGCGGCCGCTTGGCTGATCGGCGGAGCAACCGGCGAACAACAGCGTCGGGGCATGTCGCTCAGCAATTTTCGCCAGCCCCAATCCGTCTGCCCAAAAGCCGCGTTCTGCCCTCGTTTGTGACCAGGGGTTATCGTGTTGCTGCAAGCCCTGGTATAGGTGGCGATGAGCGGCAATCGGACCCTCTTCCTCAGTGATCTGCTCGCGCATGGCAACCGTAATATCCCATGGGCCGTAACCGTCAGCCCGGACGCCGCAAAGCTCCTGGCACATCAGGCAGGTTGTACAACTATAGACGATTTCCTTGAGTTCGGGCGTGATCGGGTCAAGCCCGTGAAAGACACGCTGCGCCATCAGCCAACGCGACTTTGGCGTGTGGCGTTGGAACCGATAAAATTCATAAGGCGGGCATTTTTCTTTAGGCCCGGGAACGTCTTCCATCGGATTGGCCGGGCCGTGCCCATAACAGGAGCCGCATAAAACACAGCCACTGCTGCGCGCATTTAGATCTTTGGCATAAAGCCATTTTTTGACCCGCTCTAGGCCGAGGTTTTTTTTGGATTCGTCTTGCACAGTATGAAGCGTGTAAGATCCGCAGCTGTTTTGAAGAAATGAAATCTTAAGACATTAATTGTATAGCCCCAGACAAACTGGCGTGTCAACAAACTGGCTTAGGAACGGTGAACTCGGCGTGATTCAGCTTTCGTAGCAGGGCGGAGAGTTCTTTCTGATGCGAAAGATCGAGCGAAGAAAAGATTGCAAATACACTTCTCTCAAAGAGAGGAATTGTGGTCTTGTATAAGTTGGCTCCTTTATCTGTCAATGTTACGTGAACAACACGGCGGTCGGTTGAGTCGCGCTTTCTTACGACCAGTTTTTTTTGCTCAAGCCGGTCAACGATACCGGTAAGATTGCTGACCGTCACCATCATCTTAGCGCCGATCTCGCCAAATGGGAGGCTGCCGGCGTAACCGATGGTTGCGAGTACGTAGAACTGTGGCGGTGTTAAACCGACTTTGGCAAGATCAGATTCCAACTTTTTATGCGACGAGAGATTAAACCTTAAAAACCGCACCCAGAGACTCGTGCTGTAGGAAGCAAAAAAGGGACGTTTTTCGACTCGCACGTGGCCAATTTAGTCGGCGTCAAATCAAAAAGCAATAAATAGCTCGTTGTTTGCGAATTGAGAGTTGATTCGTGTAAGCGGTTCCGCGGCTTGACTCCTAAAGCACAGCGGCTTAACTGGAGTTACAATCGAAGAAAATGAGACTCCATATACTGGGCTGCGGTGATGCATTTGGCAGTGGTGGCCGTAATCAAAGTGCATACTTAATCGAGGCCCCGGACCGCCTGTTCTTGCTCGACTGCGGGGCGACTTCTTTGCTCGCGCTCAAGAAGCTCGGATTTAATTCGGGCCAACTCGATGCCATCTTCTTGAGCCACCTGCATGGCGATCACTTTGGCGGCTTGCCTTTTTTCTTCATCGAATTTTTGTATGAGAAGAGCCGCGAAAAGCCGCTGCATGTGGCTGGGCCCGCGGGAACAGAAGAAAAAGCTCGTGCCGTCTTCGACCTGATGTACGGCAAGGGCACCAAGGCCGGAGATCTTGCAAGTACCTGCTTCCATGTTTTAGAGCCTGAGAAAACTTCAACGATTCAGGGAATTGAGGTATTTCCATTCCGCGTGCCGCATCAGGTGAACGAAATATCGCTCGCGTTGAAGGTTAGTTACAACGGCAAGCACGTTTTGTATTCGGGAGATTCGGCCTGGACAGATGTGTTTCTAGAGCACGCCCGGGAGGTCGACCTTTTCGTCTGCGAGTGTACCCACTACGACCGGGAGACCTCGAACCACATGAGCTACCTACAGTTGAGAGAACAATTGCCACGTTTGAGGTGCCCTCGAATCATACTGACTCATATGGGCTACGACATGCTTGCTCGTGGCGCCGAAATTTCCTGCGCGATGGCAGAAGATGGAATGGTCGTGGAGATTTGAAAACTACAAGGGCGGCTCT
>JAJONK010000171.1 GCA_021323355.1 Deltaproteobacteria bacterium | reverse complement strand
CACGCTGTTCATTAGCTCGCTAAGTCTAAACTGCTTATCGCGGGAAGCGACCCAGTCAGTAACCGATAGATGCACGTCCTGCCGGGCACGATCATCGAAACGGAATTGGAAATCCCTACTGTAGAGTTGATTCTTGCTGATATCGCGACGGTGCGGAAGTATGCGATTGCCGCCGGTATTGGAGAACTCAAAGCCGACAAGTTGTCTTTGACGGTTGTTGCGATATTGCCAGCCTGAATGCGCGGCTGTTTGAACCGATCGTTTTGTCAGAACCGTGTCGTATTGGATAGCCGGCGCGACGCTTTCTTTCTCCGGCGCGCTAAGAAGCGATTCCGGCAGTTGCCGCAGTGGTGGCGACGGTGTCACCGGCGGAATCTTTGCCGGTGTGATTGCCGGTTCCGATGCATGTTCGTCGGTGACGGGGTGAGATGATTCGAGGTCTGCGATTTCTGGAGTTTGCTCCGAACCCGGAGGTGTTTGTGACACTGTACCGGTGCGACAGCTGCCCATCAAAGCAACCATCAGAAACAAAACAACTGGTAAACGAGGTCTTGCCGGCTTCATTGTGGGCTTCGAAAATCTCTCAAGGTTTCACAAGACAAAATCGCTGGGTAATTGATGGGGCACCAATGACCTGGGTTAGTTATATCTTAACCCAGGGGCCTGCAGCTGCCAAGGTCGAGATTAGCTCACGATGTTTCTAGGCGAGCTGCCAGCGCACAGACAACTCGAACAGGTCTGCGAAATAGAAGTCTAATTTTTCACCTCATGCGCTCGGACCTGGCGCGCCAGGCTTGCAGCGGTGATGACATATCTGGGACTGATATCAAACCCGGCGCTTTTTAGGGCTTCCGCTATCCAGGTGTTGCATGTTCTAAGGATGCTGAATCTCCCGGATGCGGGATAAAACCGAGCGTACGGAACTAGGCCGGGCTGCGACTGCGCTGGGATAGACGGACCCGCTCTCGAGAAGCTGGCAGATATAAACTCGCTCAGCCGCCGGAAAGCTTCGGGCGAAAGAGCGAGTTCGATGATCTCACCGTCGGTAAAATATTCTCGGACAGCGCCCCTAAGGCCGACGACATGAAGCACGCTCCCGCGCGACCAGAATGCCGCTCTAAGCGCCAATCCAACACTTTCCTCTGTCGCTGGGAAGTAATCTCGATCTCCCCAGCCTATTTCGAGATACTCCGCTTCGGGAAAGTGGTCTTGTTCGGGAACGAGGCCTTCGGTCAGATCGGCCATTCGCACAACTAGAGCGGCATGCCAGTTATTGTGGACGACAAAAATTCTTTTGGCATTCTTCCCGGTGGCGTGAGAATCTAATTGCATGATCGGCACTGAACAGGCGGTCAGTAGTTGGAGCAAAGCAGCAAAGAAAAGAAATTTCATCCCAAATCGAAAATCTTAGTGTGAGAGATCGTTGATTCTGATTCCAGCGAAATCACTAATGAGACCGGCATCTTTGAACGAAGCGAAACCGAGCTGCGGTTTGCATAGGTTTTTGATATCCATTACTGTCGAATTTAGCAGGCTGCTCAAAGTGATCTATCGGTTAAATTGTGCTAATCCCATGCAACCTTATCGTTTACGGATCCAACTTTAGCGAAAACTCACATCTAAGATCCCTTTGACCTGCCTGTGACGGCGTTTTCAAGCGCTAGTCAATAATTTCCAAGTACGGAGTTGCGATTGATTTGAAGAGCGCCGTTGAGCGGGAGGATTCTGCACCCAAAAAAGTTGCCTTTGCCGCGCTACATCACAAGGACTTCCGGGTTTATTTCATCGGCACCATGCTCGCGATGATGGCTGACAATATCGAGCATGTCATCAGTTATTGGCTGCTGTATCAGAAGTTTCACTCACCGACCCTGGCCGGTTTTGCCGTGCTGGTTCACTGGACGCCGTTTCTCTTGTTCTCGGTTTACTTCGGCGCCATGGCGGATCGCTATGATTGCCGCAAAGTGATTCAGCTGGCCCAGCTCATGTATATGGGCGTGTCGGCCGCATGGGCGTTTCTGTTCTGGACCGATACCATCGAGGTTTGGCATGCCTGCGTGCTGCTGACCATCCACGGGATGGCCGGCGTGCTCTGGGGCCCAGGCAGTCAGCTGCTGATCCACGATATCGTTGGCACCGAGCACTTACAAAGCGCCGTGCGTCTTAATGCCACGAGCCGGCAGATGGGGGTTCTTTTCGGCCCCGCCGTGGGCGGCGGCTTGATGCTGCTGCTCGGGCCGCCGGCGGGGCTGTTCGTCAATGCGCTAATCTATTTGCCGCTGACTATTTGGTTGTTGACCGTATCTTACACCGGCCATTCTCGAGAAGCTGCGGCGCCGTCGCGCCGCCGCGTTGGGTGGCGCGATGCCCTCGACACCCTGCGCGAACTCTCAGGCAACCGACCGATCATTACGATGGTAGCACTCGGCGGCTGTGCATCGTTTTTCGTCGGCAGCGCCTTCCAAGCGCAAATGCCGGAATTCGCCCATGATCTCGGCACCGAGCAAGCCGATTTCGCGTACAGCGCCTTGCTGGCGGCTAACGCGGCGGGCGCAGTTCTTGGTGGATTTTTGCTGGAAGGGAAGGGGTGGCTTCAGCCGCGGGTCAAAACAGCGATCGTCTGCGCTATTCTCTGGTGTCTCGTCATTACCGCGTTTGCGCTTTCGTACAACTACAACCTGTCGCTGATGCTGTTGTTTGTCGCCGGCATTCTCAATCTTGCGTTCTACTCCATGGCCCAGACCATCGTGCAACTGCTCGCGCCGGGTCACCTCCGTGGCCGGGTCATCGGTTTGTTTTCGATGGCCAGTATGGGCCTGCGTGCATTTAGTGGTGTCACCGTCGGCGTGGTCGGCGGATTGATCGGCGTTCACTGGTCGCTGGCATTGAGCGCGATGGCGTTGCTGGCGGTCACGTTGGGGCTGTTTGCGTTTTTCATGCCCGGCCAGCATCAGAGCGAGTTCAGCTGAAGATTTCGTAGAGTGATGGTCGTTGCGCAGAAGTCTGCCCACTCTCAGGGCTACACTGAATGTGAAACACATCAATGTTTGGAGTTCCTGTCAAATGACAAGTCCGCAGAAATCCCCCACATCAGTCGATTCAAACAGGAAAGTCGCGTTCGCGGCTTTGCATCATCGCGATTATCGAAGGTATTTTCTGGTTAACTTGTTCTCGACCATGGGCGATAACATCGAGCACGTGATCAGTTACTGGCTGCTGTTTCAAAAATTTCATTCGCCGGTTCTCGGCGGGTTTGCCGTCATCAGTCACTGGACACCATTCCTTTTTTTCGCGGTCTACTTTGGCGCGCTGGCCGACCGCCACGACTGCAGGAGGGTCATCCAAGCCTCCCAGTTCCTCTATGCGACGGTGTCGCTGACTTGGGCTATTCTATTTCTCACCGATGCCATCGAAGTCTGGCACGCCTGTGTGTTGCTGGTCATCCACGGCATGGCTGGAGTGCTGGGCGGGCCGAGCAGCCAGTTGATCATTCATGACATCGTCGGTCGCGAGTACCTGCAGAGCGCGGTTAGGCTCAATTCCACCGCGCGGCAGCTGGGCATTCTCTTCGGTCCGGCGGTGGGCGGCGCAACCATGTTGCTGTTTGGCGCGCCGGCAGGGCTATTCATCAACACTTTGATGTTCCTGCCGATGCTGCTTTTGATGTTCGTCTTCCCATACACTGGCCACAGCCGGGATGAAGGGATGAGCGGCAGGGCGCCGAGACTTACGGTGCAGGGCGCGATTCAGTTGCTGCGAGAGACGTCGGCCAATCGCACGATCTTTTCAATGATCCTTCTGGGCGGCGCCACGTCTCTTCTGGTCGGCAATGCCTTCCAAGCGCAGATGCCGGGATTCGCGCATGACTTTGGTCATGATAAGCAGGACTGGGCGTACAGCATACTGCTTGGCGCCAACGCCGCCGGCGCGGTTCTCGGCGGCCTGCTCCTCGAAGGCAAAGGCCTACTCAAAGCCAGCCCGTGGAATGCAGCGGTCTGCTCGATTCTGTGGTGCGTCACCATAATCGGGTTCGCCGCTACCGATAGCTATGGCTTAGGCGTTATGCTGCTGTTTTGCGCAGGACTGTTGAATCTGGCTTTCATGTCGATGGCGCAAACGCTGGTGCAGCTCAGGGCGCCGGCGCAATTGCGCGGTCGACTAATCGGGCTATTCAACATGTCGAGCAATGGCCTCAAGGCGTTTAGCGGAGTGACCGTGGGGGTGGTCGGCGGCTTGATCGGTATCCACTGGTCATTGGGCATCAGCGCCATGGCGCTGTTGGCGGTTACGATTGTACTGTTTGCGTTCACAATACCAGGGCGAAGGAGTGAAGAGGCCGCTTGACGGTTCTTCCAACAACCGGATGTTACTAGACATGGCGCGCCTTGACAGTTGCGTTTCCCAGCAGAATTATCCGTCGTTATCGAAGCCGTAAAGCCGCGCGCAATTTTCCCATAGGTACTTCCGTTTGGTTTGATCGCTGAACGGCAGCTTCAAGAAAGTTTCCACCGCGTGCGGATACTTGACATCGAGGTGCGGATAATCGGTTGAGAAAACGATATTGTCTTCCAAGCCGAAATCGGGAAGATTCTTTGCCGTCACTTCGTCGCATTCCACCGCACCCCAACACTGGCGTTGAAAATATTCCAGCGGTTCGAGCTTGAGCTCTGGATGTTCGGCCGCGCCGGTGAGCTCGGCATATTCGCCCATGCGCCATAACAGCCATGGGATCCAGGAGCAGTTTCCTTCGAGGAACGCGACTTTTAGTTTGGGGAAACGTTCCATGACCCCACCGTAAATCATGTCGGCGCAAGCCAGCATGTTGGCCATCGGAAACGATAGTGTGTTGAACATCGTGAAGCTTGGGATGAACTGGGACAACGCGGGTTGCGGCAAGAAGACCCGTCCCGCCTCATGAAAGCCGACGGGAATAGCCAGCCTCTGGCACTCTGCCCACAGTGGATCGTAATAAGGATCGCTCCACATCCGGCCGTTTACATGGTTCGGTCGCATGAGAATGCTTTTAAATCCCAGCTCGTTAACTATGCGGTGGGTTTCCTCGACCGCCGAAGAGACATCGTGGGGCGCAACAATGGCGGCGCCATACATTCGCTGCGGCGCCACTTGGCAGAAATCCGACATCCAGTCGTTGTAGGCTTTGGCAATGGCCGTGGCCAACTCGGGGTCCAAACCGTCCACCGCAAGCACGAACAAACCTCGGCTGGGATACAGAATCGCCACATCGAGCCCCTCTTTGTCCATCGCCCGCAATTGGGCGATGTTATCGAAATTGCGTGCCTCTTCCTCAGGGTATCGCTCCGCTAGAATCTTTTCACGCATCGGACGCAGCGCAGGAATGGGCTTTTCCGGAGCGCGGGGCATGATCTTACCTTCGACTTGAACGCCAAGATCTCGCTTATGCCGGTTGAGACCGATCGGTGCCCGATCAGCGAATTTTTTATCGATGTAGTCTTGCCACAGATCGCACGGCTCAATGACGTGCATATCGGAATCCATCGCTCTATATCCGTTCTTCATGCTTTGTCCTCGGCAGGCTGCTGAAAAGGCCTGATATGCTTCGTTGAGATCATCGCTCGGCTCTGAGATCTTTTGGTTTTTGAATATCCCCGACGTGGCACGATACTCGTCGAACTGAGTTTGTGACGTTGAACGTGGAACTGTTGAACCTTGAACAAAGCCGGTTAGACCGGCTATTTCGTATCGACAAAAGTGAAATCGAATACTTGCTCGGCCGATAGGGGGCTGCTTAGCTCCAGGCTTTTCCTGGTGAAATCGAGTACGCCCTTGATCCATGCCTGGCTAGGACGGCCCTCGTCGGCAAGCACGGTGCGATGCCAGTCGAACATCTGTTCGGCCAGGGAGGCATCACTCATCTTTAGCTCGGCGGCGATAAATTTTATCGATTCACTTCGATTTTGGCGATAATAGTCTATTCCCCTTAGAGTGGTTGTTACGAAAGCTTGAATATCGCGGCGCCGCTTTTTTATCAAATCATCCGTGACTCCGATGCCACCGATGGGATAGTG
>JAJONK010000616.1 GCA_021323355.1 Deltaproteobacteria bacterium | reverse complement strand
GGCGCTTTACATGGCTGCATTGGTGGCGAGTCGGTGCAATCCGAAAATCCGAGAATTTCACAGACGATTGCGTGCTGGAGGTAAAGCGCCCAAAGTTGCGCTGGTCGCTTGCATGCGCAAACTGCTGACGATTCTTAACGCGATGATTAAACATCGGACTCGTTGGTCTGTGATCGTTGAGGCTCAGTGATTTTAAGACAGTTGCTTGCATCTGAACGTTTTGACCAGCGTGCGGAGACATTGTCGAAAACCACTGCTCAAAACATCTCAGAGCGAGGTACGCTCGAAACGATGAATTATGAAAGATGAAAAATGAAAACAAACCCTTCGGAAACCCTGTTTCATCTTTCCGCTTTCATCCTTCTGTTTTGCGTGGATGAGTCTTTTCAGCGCGTGCTACACCGCGGTTCTTTTCTCCATCCTGACGGAGAAGCCGGGTCGCTGGATAAAGATTTGATTCGAACCCTTGCGCTGGCTGAGCTGCGATAAAGATTTGATTCGAACCCTTGCGCTGGCTGAGCTGCTCGATCAGCCTTACCAAAGGCAGATTTCCATTCAGATACTCACGCGGCTTGCCGCCGTCCGGCAAAGCATTGACGTAGTCGTCGCCGGCGAAGAAGCGCAAAATTAGCTCCTCATCGGAGAGGTGGACGCCCAACTTCTGCCTGACTTCATGGAGAGTCGGTTCGGGTTGTTGCCATTGCGTCCATTCCTTAGCGCGCGGTCGGCTTAAAATTTTATCTCTGATATCAGGGTCCATGACCTCGATCGCTTCTTTGCCCCAAAAGCCCAGCGCATATTGAATCACCTGATCAGGCACCTCTTTGTAACGCTCTCCGAGAAGCGGCACCTCTTTGTAACGCTCTCCGAGAAGCACGTTGATCGCGGCTTGAGTGCCGACGTACTGCGACAGCGGCGTCACCATGATGGGATAGCCGAAATCTTTTCGAACGTGAGCGGCTTCCTCGAGCGCGGCCTCCATCTTGTGCTCCATGCCGACGATCTTGAGCTGGTGGCGCATGTTGGAGATCATGCCTCCGGGGACTTGATGCAGATATTGAGACTGGTCGTACTCGACCGGTTTGCCGATCGGCAAGCCGGATTTTCTGGCCACCGCGGTGAAATGTTTTTCAACAGCTTCGAGCGGTTTCAAGTCCACCATTGGAGTATAGCCGAGAGCGCGCAGGTTGTGCGCGATGTTGAAGATCGATGGCTGCGACGAACCGTTGGCCAACGGCGGCACGGCGGTATGAAGAATTCTCATGCCGAGTTTGACCCCTTCGAGATAGCACAACGGCGCCTGGCCGCTGTTGCAATGGGCGTGGAATTCCACCGGGATCTTTCCTGCGCTCTTAAGCACGACGGGAATCAGAGTTCGCGCTCGCTCTGGCGTGAGTAAGCCGCCGACGTCCTTGAAGCAGATTCGCCATGGATTGCTTGCTGCCGCTTCTTTGGCTTTCCGGGCGTAGTATTCGTCGGTGTGACGAGGCGAGACCGAGTAGATGAGATTGGCGACAGTATCCATGCCGGTCTTTTTCAAGTCGGCTATTGATGCGCTTGGTGCCTTCGCGAACCCACTCCCATGGGTTCTCCTTGTGCTCGCGCACATACTTCTTGAACATGACGCTCAAGAAGAACTCCATCGATTCGAAGCCGGCCTGGTCCATCTGCTCAGCGATCGGCAGCATTGCGCCAACTCTCATATTGAGCGCCCAGAGGCTTTGATTGCCGTCCCGTACCGTTGTGTCGATAAATCGAATCTCGCTCATCTAACCTCTAACCTCCGGAAAGTGGTTCAACAGTTCAACGGTTCAAATGTTCAACGACAACCACGTGGTCGCCGGCGGTGTACTCATGCTCTTATAGTTTGTATAAATTCTTACAGAATAGATCAAATGGGAAAGCCGGGAGCAGCTTTATGAAAAGCTATCGCAAGGAACTGTGGTTTAATACGCCGACCCGGGTCGCGTTCGTTAATATCACGGGGCAGGTGCAGGAATGCATTCGAGAAAGCGGTATCGGCGACGGTTTGGTTCTGGTGAACGCCATGCATATCACCGCTTCGGTGTTCATCAACGATGACGAATCAGGCCTGCACCACGACTACGGTGTTTGGCTGGAAAAATTGGCGCCCCACGAACCGCTCAAACAGTACCGTCATAACGATACTGGCGAAGACAATGCCGACGCGCACATCAAGCGGCAGGTGATGGGCCGGGAGGTGGTCGTCGCCATCACCAACGGCCGTTTGGATTTCGGTCCCTGGGAGCAGATCTTCTATGGCGAGTTCGACGGCAAACGGCGCAAACGGGTGCTGGTGAAAATAATCGGCGAGTAGGAGACGATACTTCTCAATTGCGAAACTGCCGCGGTTCGATATTTTCGCCGACATCGAAACGCATCAAGTCTTCTCCCACGAGCAGCGGGCCGGAATACTGCTTGCGGGTGGCTGGGATCAAATCGTCGGCCGTGGCGCCGCCGAAGAGCAAGAGATGGTTGTAGACCGCGAGTTTCGGTTTGATCCGAGCGAAAACCTCACCGGCTTGCTCCGGGGTGGTATGATTGCTGCCGATCCGTTTTAGTTGCGCGGCACTCTCGGCGGCAGTGCCGCTAACGGCAGTGACTTCGTGAACGACCAGATCGGTGCCCTGCGCATGATCAATCAAATTTTCATTGAAAGTCGTGTCTCCCGAGAGCACGGCGGAACGTCCTCGATAATCGATCCGGTATCCGAAGGCGGGCAACTCTTCGCCGCCATGATCGACTTCGAATGCACTTATGGTTATGCCGTTCTGCGAATAAACAACTCCTTCTTCAATCTCCTCTGATTCGAGTTTGGCGCCGGCCATGGGATAGCTTCTGCTGCGCACGCGCAGATCTACCGCGAACGCCAACGGTAAATGTTCCATCATCTGGTTTGTCCCTCGAGGACCCCACACCCGAAGAGGCGTTTGTCGGTTCCCCCAGGGCCGGCCGATCCAGCCGGTCAGCCAGAGATCGACAAAACCTACCACGTGATCGGAATGATGGCGCCCGGCATCGAAGATAAATTTTTGATCTCCGGCTTCGATCAAGGTGCTCGGCCCGAAGCGGCCTAAGAGCGGCGGCGGCGCTCCGGTTCCGAGCAACGTCACACGGAACAAGTCTCTCGCAGGTTCTGCCATAAGTCGCTCGCTAAAAAATCATCTTTCATGCCAAAAATGATGATGCCGGCGCTAATCTATCAACTCGCAGGCTGTCTGAAAACCTTTGTTTGCAGGCCGTTGAAGCGAGGCGGGCAAAGCGCAACGAAGTATATGAGGCCTTTTTAGCAGCCTGGTAAAGAAAAGATTTCGCAATTGATTTGGATCAGGCTGGCCGGTATCGTTGATCAGTGCAAAAGAAACTCAACAGCGACTCATCGCTAAGGAACCGGCGATCAGAGAGCCATCGTGAATCATTCAATAAGCGGCGCGATTCCCGATTCAAACCGGTGCAGGCGCGCGAGCGCCAGGCCCCGGCGGATCGGCCGTATGAGTCTTCGTGCGCGCATTATCCAAACTGCATCGGCTGTCCTTTTAGTCATGTTCCTTATCCGGAGCAGCTGCTTAGGAAACGCGATATTGTGACCGGCGCGCTGGCGAACTACTCGTCGCTTGCCCATACCGAAGTGCCATCGGTGATGGCGGCGCCGCACCGGCTGGGTTACCGGGCGCGCATAAAACTAGTCGTGCGCAGCAGCCGTGGCGAAATCGCGATCGGTCTTTATGTGCCGGGTAGCCATCGG
>JAJONK010000170.1 GCA_021323355.1 Deltaproteobacteria bacterium | reverse complement strand
GAACTTCTCCAGCCAACGCGCTATTAAGAATTTCAACATGCTCCGATCGACCGTCCCAGCCGCAGCGGATCAGTCCTTCCGCCGTGAGCAAATACAGATGGAGTTCGTTACTCGTTGCCATAGCAGCACCTCCCATTGCCAAATTCCAAGTTTATACCCATTAAGATTAAGGCGACGACTGAATAGTTGAGCCAGGCATCTGGATCCTTCCCTCGTTCATCACAGTATATCTTAGCCGGCTGTTTCTTCGGACTTGAAGCCTACGACTGCGTGACTGCCATCGCAGTAAGGTTTGCCCTTTGATTAGCCGCAACGGCAGAGATAAACGGATCTTTAGCATCGGCGTGTTCTTTGCCCTTTTAGTCGAACACTTTCACTGCGCCTGAGATTTCCAATGGACCGTCCTTTAACCAGCACCGCCATTGGTTTCTCCTTTCGCTCCAAGCCGACGCTACTACAGAACGTCTTTCATGAAAAGGTTGTCTTTAAGTGCACGGCTCAGTATAGATTGGAGCAACATTTCGGAGGCAAACCCATGCAACTTCCACCTGTCGCCACCACGACCGTCGGCAGTTTTCCCCGTCCCGCTTGGCTGGCGAAATCGGAACGCACTCAGGTCAGGTTTCATTGGCAAGGCGACGCGCTCAAAGAGGCGCAGGACGATGCCACTCGCTTGATCCTGCAAACCCAGCAACAGATCGGCCTCGATTTGTTGACCGACGGAGAACAACGAAGGATCGGCTTTATTCACCACATTCTGGCCGCGTTCGAAGGGATCGATGTCGAAAACCAAGCAGTTAAAAAGATCTATCGTCGCCGTGAGCAGGAACACCTGGTGCCGCGCATCATCGGCAAGGTCAAACGACGCGGGTCGGTCAACGTCGAAGATTTGCGTTTCGCCAAGCGGCAAACCACCAAACCGATCAAGATGGCCGTACCCGGCCCGATGACGGTGATCGACAGCACATTGGACGAGACCTACAACGACGAACCCGCGCTCGCCATGGACATTGCCGCCGCGATCAATTCAGAGCTGTTGGAGATGCAAGCGTCGGGCTGCGACGTATTGCAAATCGACGAGCCGGCAATGACCCGCTACCATGAAAAGGTGTTTGCCTATGGCGCCCGGGCGCTGGCTCGTTGCCTCGAAGACATTCGGATTCCGACGATTGTGCATCTCTGCTACGGCTACCCCGGCGGAGCTGATCGGCAACATCAGTACGAGTATCCGGAATTGCTGGAAGAGTTAATGAAAACCAAGATCGGCGGTTTCGCCGTCGAGTTTGCGAGAAGCGCTTACGATCCAGCGGTGCTGGGCATCTGCAAGGGTCGCAAGATCATGTTCGGCTGCGTCGATCCCAGTGATTCCCCGGTGCCGCCGGTAGAAACGGTTGTCCAGCGCGTGCGCCAGGCTCTTAAATACATCGATCCGGCAAATCTGCTCCTGGCGCCGGACTGCGGCTTGATGACGATCAGCCGGGAACTTGCCGATGCCAAAGCGAAGCTGCTCGTCGACGTTGCAAAAGAGGTGCGCAAGACGATCTAAATGTAATTAACAGACACCACCCATGGCGGAAAGAAAAGCCGGCAACCAAAATCGCCCAAGAAAGAAAACTCGCGCATGTCCCGAGTGCGGCTCGGTTGAGATCATACCGATCGTTCACGGCATTCCGAGCCCAGCATTGCAAAAACTCATCGACGAAGGCAATGCGATCATCGCCGATCGCGAAGAATGGGAAGGCATGAGCGAGTGGTACTGCAAAGCTTGCGGCTGCGACTGGAGCGGCGAGTGGCGCCGGTTCAAAATGCCCGGCGGCGTAAACGCGACTCGGGTGAAGAAATAACATGGCCTCTTGTTAACCGGTCTTCCGACAATGAAGAAACTTGCTGCAATCGTGATCCTTGTGCTGATTTTTTTGACCGCAGCAAATTCGCCTTGGCCTTCCAAGGCATTCGGCCAAAGCATTTCTGATAAGAGAACTTCCGTCAGCGTCATCTATGAAGCTGTCGCGGCGACGAACGCGACGCTCTGGCTGATGGAAGACGCTCGGCTTTTTGAAAAACACGGTCTTAACGCCAACGTCATTCACGCCCGTGGCGCAGTACCGGTGCAGGCGCTTGTGAGCAACTCGGTAGAATTCGGCGCCTTCGGCGGACCCTCCGCGGTTGCTGCGGTTCTGGCCGGCAGCGACCTCGTATTTATCGCAGCCAAAGGCAATTTCGCGGTGATGTCTATTTGGGTGCGTCAAGATTCGCCGATCAAGACCATCGCTGATTTGAGGGGCAAAACTCTAGGCGTTACTCGCGCGGGCTCCGCGAGCCATACCATCGCTCGCTTAGCTTTGAAATCCGGCGGCATCGGCGAGAGCGAGGTCAAGTACTTACACCATCCCGGCTTACCGGAAGCTTTTATTTCATTAGATCGGGGTCTGGTCGATGCGAGCTTTGGCTCACCGCCTCGTCCGGGGTTTCGAGAGCTGGTCGATTTGTCTTCTCTGAAAATTCCGTTCTTGCAAGGAGCCATCGAGGTGCAGCGCAGCTTTCTCCAGAAGCGGCGCGATACGGCGCTCAATCTTCTGCGGGCATATGTCGAGAGCATCAAGCTTGCGAAAGAAAAACCCGAGCTCATCATCGCTTCGATCGCAAAACGCATGAGAGTCTCGGCTGATATCGTGCGGCCGGCATATCAGCCGCACGCGAATGTTTTTGAAGAAATTCCCTATGTGCGAAAGGATTCGGTGCAAGCCATTCTGGATCTTTATCCCAAAGACCAGCTTCGCAACGTACCGTTCGAAAAGCTGCAACGTACCGTTCGAAAAGCTCGTCGACAACAGTTTACTGCAGCAGCTGGAAGACAGCGGATTTATCAAAGCGCTATATCGCAAGGATTAACTTCTTGAGCGAAGCTATCGGTCCGGGTTCGGCATACTGAAGTTTTCGGGACTACGCCCATGGCTTCGCGCCGAGGGCTCGTGGTCGATTGCTTGAACAGAGTAATTTGAGTTGAAACGAACTCCAAACGGTCTATTTACCGGCAAGAAGCCCGCAGTTTATCCCCGCTCCCTCTTCTTGCACCAAAACCGTTGTGCATTGATAAGTCTGTCCTTCCGGCGTTTTTACAATCGTGAACTTTTTTTGATCAATGACGGTATAGCCGCCCACGTTGATGCCTGGAACGGCAACGTCCGCCGCACCGTTCGGCGAGAAGGTATCGATTGCCATCGTCAGCAAACCTACGGTGGCGACACTTTCAATCATCTGCTGCGGCTCCGCCTGCGGCTGTGAGGTACTGCGCGCGGCGACCTGTCCTTTGACGATCGTCGTGAGCGCATCGATGTCCGAATTGATGCCAACTAACTCCTGCTTGACCTCCGCGGCACGGTCAGGCCGCAACGAGTTTGCCCTCAAAGCGATCAGATACTCTCTTCTCTTGACGTCGAGTTCCACCAGCCGATTAAACTCTTTCGAACCGCCCATGGTCATCAGAAAGGTTGTCCTGATGGTATTGCCGACCTTTTGTCGCTCCGGCCAGCGCGCCTCCTGTGCCTCGAGTCGTTCCATCTCCTCATGATAACCATTCAAGCCGGTGACGAGGGTCATGCCGGGAGAGACACTTTTCGATGAACAAGCGCCCAGAATCAATAACAGAAACAAGTAGCGAGTCTTGTAAGTTTTCATGGAGAGTCCTTCCGTGTCTTTGAGCAGGCAAGATTAGCGAGATTTTAACACAACGGTGAAATAGGTTGTGAGCTTTTCTCGGTTCTCGATAATTACGTTGATGCTGCAGTAGAGGGGTTACGAAGAAGCGGCTTACTGCGCTGACGGTCCGTGCTGTGCTCTGTGGCGAATTATCCCGCAAGAAGTGAAGGACGACAGCAAGAGATTGCGGCATATCGGGAAAGCTTGTGTAAGAAGTAACCTGCCAATGGCTCGGAAGCCCCCTTTATTATGATCGCTGCCAATTCTTAGGTCAGGACTCGGCGCGAACTTGAGACTTGGAAGCTTCTCCTCTCAATTTTCACATAATCGTCAGCGTGCCTAACGTCTGGACCGGTGCCTGCTTTCGTTATAAAGAAAGCATGAAGCGCAGCGCGCTGCGCAGGATTAGATGTGACGGTTAATCCGCAGCGATCGCAACGAGCAGCAATTGTCTCGAACTAGTAGAGGGAGAATTCATGAGCATACCCGCTGAACAGAAAATCATTGACGGCGACGGCCACGTTGTCGAAGACATCGCCACCATCTGGAAATACATGCCCGAGCAGTACGTCGGCAGGAGTTTTTCCGATGCCCGCGGCAAGAGTCCTTTTCCACCCATCGACCATATGCACACCGCAAATCGCCATTTCACCCCGCGCGGCGCGTTTGCCAACGTCGGCCGCGAAGGTTGGGAGTTGTTTCTCGATGATGTCGGCATCGGCACGACCGTGCTTTACACCAGCGCGGGACTGGCGTTTGGCAAAATCGTCAGCCGTGATTGGGCCATCGAGCTGGCCCGCGCCTACAACAATTGGATCTACGATACCTACGTCTCCAAGAGCCCGCGTTTCAAAGCCATGGGACTCATTCCATTACAAGAACCCGCCGAAGCGATGATCGAATTGCGGCGCATCGTCCGCGACCTGGGTTTTTGCGGCGCGATGTTGCCGTCGATGGGCGCGAATATGCCGCACCTCGGATCCGAGAAATACTGGGCTATCTACGGTGAGGCCGAACGCCTTGGCTGCGCCATCGCCATACATGGCGGCGCCCACGAAGGCCTGCTCATGGACGATCTAAGCCCCTACGCGCCGGTCAATGCGCTGGGCCACCCGATGGGACAGATGATCGCATTCGCCGGGATTATCTTTAACGGCATTTTTGACAAATTTCCCGGACTCCGAATCGGGTTTATGGAGGCAGGTTCGGCATGGCTCCTGACATGCCTCGAGCGGTTCACCGGCTCCTGGGAAAGCCATGTTCAATTCGATCCTCGCGGCCGTTTCCTCCAACTTAGAAAAGGCGAAAAGATTATTGACTACGTCTGCCGCCACATCGATGAAGGCCGCATTTATCTCGGTGTCGAAGGCGAGGAATTAACCATCGCGGAAGCGCTGCGCATTGTCGGCAACAAGCCGTTTGTTTATTCAACCGACTATCCTCACGAAGTCGACGCCGACACCTGCAAACACGAACTGGAAGAATTGCGCGAGAACACCGAGCTGACGGTCGCGGATAAAGAAGCGATCCTGTTTGGTAATGCGCAACGATTCTATCAGCTGCTTTAGCAGACCGGCGAGAAAGACTCGTATGCTTTGGACAGATGAATTATGAAAGCTGAAAACTGAATTCTGCTTTCAGATTTTCCGCTTTCATCCTTATGATTCGCGCGTGGCATCTGAGATCTTTTTGGGCAGTCTGCAAGATACTTCTTTATCACACTGTTAGTTTTGGGAGATAAATCGATGGGACAATATAAACCAAAAATAATCGATGGCGACGGACACGTTGTCGAAGATCACTCCGCCATCTCGGCGCGCATGCCCGAAGAGTATCGCGGCCGTTTCGGCTCGGGCCGTTCACCGTATCCACCAAACGATCATCTTCATGCGGCCAACGCCCATTTTCTTCCGCCCGGCGCCTTCGCCAAGGTTGGCCGCGAAGGTTGGCTCGAATTCATGGAGGATGTCGGTGGATGCACGACGAATACATCAGCAAGAGTTCCCGCTTCCAAGCCTTAGGATTGATTCCGCTCCAGGAACCGGCCGAAGCCGTGAAAGAACTTCGCCGCATCGTCAAAGAGCTCGGCTTCTGCGGCGCCATGCTGCCAAGCACCGGCCCGATGCAAAGCCAGAATCATCTTGGCGATGAGCGCTATTGGCCGATCTACGACGAGGCGAATCGTCTTGGCTGCGCCATCGGCATCCACGGCGGCGTTCACGATCATATGGGTCTCGATGACATGAGTCCTTACGCCCCGGTCAACGCTCTGGGCCATCCATTCGGTCAGATGGTGAACTTCGCCGGCATTCTCTTTAACGGCATCTTCGACAAGTATCCCAATGCGCGGTTTGGTTTTATGGAAGCCGGCGCTGGCTGGTTCGTCAATTGTGTGGAACGTTTTGAGCGCTCCTGGAACAGCCACGTGCAGTACGATCCCCGGTCTCGCTTCTTGAAACTTCGCGACAAGGAATCGATTACCGATTACATCAAACGCCATGTCGATGAGGGTCGGATCTTCATCGGTGTTGAAGGGGATGAATTGACACTATCCTTCGCCGTCAGCATCGTCGGCAACAAGCCATTTATTTTTTCGTCGGATTTTCCCCACGAGGTCAACAATGATACCTGCAAGGCGGAACTCGAAGAACTGAATGAGAATAAACGGCTTACTGCAGATGACAAGGACGCAATTCGCTACCGCAACGCGGAACGTTTCTATGGGTTGAGGCCCCAATAAAGGCGACTCAACACTTCGATCGAACTGAGCCAAACGAATCTCAATCAGTTGCGGAGTCAACCGTGAAAACAAAATCTTCTCGAGCAGGCAGCCGCTTCGTCATTATAGTGACGGCTTTGTTTCTCGAACTGCTTTCCAGCACCGGATCGCAAGCGCAGAGCCTCACCACGTTTCGCATCGCCAACGGTACGTCAGGCGAGACCCCGGCGGTTCTTTGGGTCGGCGTCGATCAAGGATTTTACCGCAAGCATGGCCTCAATGTGGAAGCGATCTTCATGCGGAGCGGGCCGCTGGCGATGTCGGCGCTTGCCTCAGCCGACGTTCAAATGGTTTTTACCAGTTCCAACAATGTTCTGAACGTGGCGGCCGGAGGAATGGATGCTGCGGTGATAGGCACGGTTGTCGGCCGGCCCGAAGGCGACTTTATGGCGCGACCGGAAATCAAAAAGCCCGAAGAGCTTAGAGGCAAGCAACTCGCCATCCAAAGCATTGGCGGCGGCGGTTGGGCTAACAATATGCTCGCGCTCGATTATCTCGGTTTAGATCCCGAACGCGACAACATCCGCTTCATTGTTCTCGGCGATCAACCGTCGCGAATTCAGGCGCTCGAAACCGGGCGCGCCCAAGCTTCATGGATGGGCTCAACCTTTAGCGCGCCGCTTAAAAAGAAGGGTTACACGGTGTTGCTTGATTTGGCGCGCGCGCCCATATCATACCTGGGAACGTCTTTGGTCGCGCGCAAGAGCGCAGTGCGCCAGGAGCCCAAACTATACGAATCGATGCTGAAAGGCACGATCGACTCGATGCGATTTTTCATGAAACCGGAAAATAAACCCGCGGTATTGCAGACCATGGCCAGGGTCCTGCGTCTTCCTCGCATCGAGGACGCCGAGAACGGCTACAATGCTTTGGTGTCAGTCTACACCAACGATATGAGACCCAAGGTCGAGGGTGTAAAGAAAATTCATTCAATTCTCGCGCGCACCAATCCGAAGCTGCAGAAACTTAAATCGGAAGAGATTATCGACGATTCATTGGTTCGCAAAATAGTTGAAAGCGGCTATTAACTATTTGGGTTCTACGTATTACGGCGAAGAAACCACGCTCTATAGTGAACAAGCAAGAGCTTCGATTTGCGGTTACAACCCAGTTCAGCCTAAATGTCGGGGCATTGGTCGGCGTAGTGGCGAGGAACGAACGATTCGGGAATGTCGGTTACTGAGAACGTTTTCTCTGGAGATTGGAATTTTTCTTGAGCCAGTTCTCGATCAACTTCTTTTTGAAGCGCCACTGGTTACCGACCTTGAAAGCCGGCAACTCCCTATCGGCTAACAAGCGATAGACTGTGAACTTATCGACATTGAGATACTTAGCGACCTGCTCTAGCGTCATCAGTTGTTCTGGCATGTTCGTAGCCCTCTTTGGACCTTATCTGATCCCGATGGTGTGGCTCCACACAAAACGCTTAGAGTCCCATAAATTTAGGGAGTGTCAAATATTCTAAATGGCAGGTAAGGTCAAGGCCCGGCGGCACGAACGCGGCGAAATCCTCCCGGTCTGTTTGATGAGCTACCTAATGTAAGAACCGTTTACACTTTCCTCGATCTGAAAGGCACGGCATCGACAGGATGCCCTGCCCTTGATTTGGCTACGATTTAGCCGCGCACACGGTGATCTCGACGAGAGTGCCCGGCGTGAGCGCCGCGCCTACCGCCGTCCTCGTCGGCAGGTTCGACCTATCGACCCAGGCCATCCAGGCTTCATTCATCTCATCCTTCAGCGCGGCATCAGCCATATAGACCGTCGCGCTGAGAATTCGAGATTTGTTGGTACCCGCCTTTGCCAGTACCGCATCGATCTTGCGCAAGACCTCTTCGGTCTGTCCTTTCATCGGCAGCGATTTGTTGTCGGCGACGGTGCCCGAAAGAAAAACCAGATCTCCAAAAACTGCCGCGCTACAGTTCCATTCACGCGGATTGATCCGTTGTATATCCATGATCTCTTTTCTCCTTTTAACCTTTGAACTGCTTGAACGGTTTGAACTTTTTCAAAGTGGCGGACGCTGCTGGTACCACTGGGCACTTTGCTGGTAGGTGTATCCCGCTCGCAAGATTGTCACTTCATCGAACGGTTTGCCGACGAGTTGTAGAGCGATCGGCAAATGACTGTCTGAGAATCCGCAAGGAACCGACAACGTCGGCAGTCCGGTCAAGTTAAATGGCCCGTGGTATTCGGGAACCACATGTTTGAACAATGTGTCGATGGGTCCGACATCTTTAACCAGCGGCGCCGGACCAGCTTGGCATGGCAACGCCAGGCAATCCACTTTTTCGAAAACCTCGGCGAATTCCCTTCGGACACGACTTCGAACGCGCTGCGCCTGAATGTAATCGGCTGAGCCGGTGAGTAGTCCCAGGTAAATTCGCGCGCGTCGCTGCGCCGCGCCGTTCTTCAGCACCGAGGCGGCGTCGCTCTGATGCGCGGCCCAGAATTCGTTGTAATAAATAACGGCATTGGCGATCGTGGCGAGATTCAATGTCGGTACTTTAACTTCCTCGATGCGCGCGCCCAATTTTTTCAAATCTTCAATGGCTCGGTTGACCAGTTTGATGACGATGGGATCGGTGCGCGGCGCGCATTCGTCGATATAGTCTCGCGGCACGCCGACGGTCATTCCTCTGACGTCTTCGCGCAATGCGCTGGCATATTCGGCCACCGGGACGTTGCTCGAAGTTGGATCTTTGGCATCATGGCCGGCAACCGCCTGCAGCATATGGGCGGTATCTTCGACCACACGCGCCATGGGACCGCAATGATCCAATGACCAACTCAGCGGCGCTAACCCATAACGGCTGACCCGGCCGTAAGTCGCCTTTAGGCCGGCGATGCCGCAGAAAGCCGAAGGGTTGCGGATCGAGCCGGCGGTATCTTCGCCGAGAGAGCCCAGACAGAGTCCGCCGGAGACGGCAGCGCCGGAACCCGTGCTCGAACCGCCGGTGATGTGTTCGGTGTTCCAGGGATTGCGCGGCACCGGCAGCCCGCCATCGGGCAAACTGCTCATATGAAGCTTGCCCATGATAATCGCGCCTGCTTCTCGCAAGTTTCTGACAACGGTTGCATCCCCGACGCCTGTAGTAAATTGGCGAATCCGTGCCTGCGCGCCTTTCACGTCCAATTGATCTTTAACAGCCACGGGAATGCCGTGCATTGGACCGCGCCAGTTGCCCTTGTGAATTTCCGCCTCGGCGTCCCGAGCTTCCAGCATCGCGGTGTCGGCCATCAAATCGATATAGGCATGCAGCCTACCGTCGATCGCTTGAATGCGCTCGAGTACCGCCTGGGTCAGCTCGACGGGCGAGAGTTGGCGTTTCTGAATCAGCTGTTGAGCTTCGTGAATCGATAAGTAATAGAGCGGCTTCTCGGCTCTAGCCATGGCAAGTCTCCTTTGCAGCTTTGCGCTATCAGCTATTCCCGGGCAAAATCCAGATCACTCGCTTCGTTCGCATGACAAGTCTGGTACATTGACTTTGCTTGTCGTTCGAAGCAACCCACGGATCGGTTGTCATTCATTCAATCACTTCCCCGTCCATTCCGGCCGAAACACCGGCGCCAACTCCTCGGCACCGAGATTGACCGAATGCAAAGTCTTCAAGTTATCCAGGTAAAGCTCGATGATCTTGGCAAACTCTTCGAGGTCACCCGGTCTGGGCTCCAAACCTTCGCGCGCAAGCTGCGCCATCAGACTCTGCTCGATGATTTTTTCCATTTCGTTCTCCCTCTTAGCTGTTTAAAGGTCCGCAAGGTTGAAGTCGCGACTCTACCGCTCATGGCGCGTTTGCGTCAAGTTCGTCCATTCTTAGCAGTAGAAGACGCACGCGGCGCTGGTTGTGATTTGCCGTTTCCTCCACCAGACAAATTAACGCAGGATTATTCACACCTGACGCTCGCACGCAAGATATCATAGGAATTGGCAAAGTTGTTCTGCTTTTTGTGATGTGAGTGGGTTGGGTTGCCATCGTTTATAGTTGCACTCCAAAAAGCGCTATAGACTGACTGGCATGCCGGTTGCGGTCCTCGACTGTAACGCGGGCCACTCGCTGCCTTCGTCCACGGGTTCGCCTCCATGGTTCAGTTCATTTCATCGTTAAGATGCAGGCTTATTGTTCTTGTGTTGTTGGCTGTCATTCCAGCCTTTGGCGTCATTCTGCACAGCGCTTCTAGTCATCGTGATTTAACCGCAGAGCAAGTGGAAAAAAACGCGTTGAGAGCGGCCCGGGCAATCGCTGCTGAGCACGAAAGGTTTTTCGAAAACGCCCACCAATTCTTGATCATGCTGGCCCGCTTGCCGCAAATTCGCGAGAACGACAAGGCAAGCTGCCGGAAAATCCTGGCAGGATTGTTGGAGCCGCTTTACGCCGATCTTGGTGTCACCGATCTCAAGGGCAATTCCATTTGCACAGCGTTGCCGGCCGCTAGCTCACTGATAAACGGCAAAGGAAAACATCGAGCGCGGGTCATCGAGACTCATGATTTTTCCGCCGGCACTATTCGAACCGATGCCTCGACCGGTAAGACACTTTTGGAAATCGGCTATCCGGTAATGGACTCGCCCGAGGCCGTACGCGCCGTCGTCATCGGAGCTATGAACTTTTCTTGGGTGACCCGCTTGGCGGTCGAACGGCATCTGTATCCGGGGGCAGCCTACACGCTCGTTAACAACAGCGGAAACGTGTTGCTTCGATACCCTGAAACAGACCACTGGAAGGACGAGCCAATTATCGCAAAAACTTTACTACAAACCATGGCTTCTCGGGATACCGAAAAAAGCTTCGAAGCAGCCGGTGCCGACGGCATCCCGCGACTCTTTGCTTTGAGCCAGTTGAGAAACACACTAGGCGGCCAAACTGTTTTCGCGGTCATCGATATCCCAACTGTCGCTGCATTCGAGGAGGCCAATCTCATTTTGGCTCGCAACCTAATCGTTCTCGGGGTGTTATCAGCTCTAGCGCTGGCGGCCGCATGGCTTGGTGCCGACATTTTCGTTCTTCGCCGAATCCGAGACATCGTTGCGGCGACAGAGAAGGTCGCTGGCGGCGACCTGGGTGCGCGTACCAAGCTGCCCTATGAGCGGAGCGAGCTCGGACAGATGGCGCGCGCTTTTGACGATCTTGCGCAGACGTTGGAGCAACGTGAAGGTATTGGAAACTCTGTTGCAGCAACTATCCAGCTTGTTCCCGCTTCGCGCCGCGACCATAAGTTGGATCGACAGAAAGACCGGTGCGCTAAAGCCTATCGTTCACCGCAATCTCGATGACACGGCGGCACAACCGCTGCCGGTAACCGAAGAAGGTCTTCCGATCGCCGTGCTCAATCAACAGGGGCTGCTAGCTTTATCGAATGCCCATTTGGACCCAAGAACAACCAACCCGGAATTCTTCAGAAAGCACGGTTTTGTCTCTTATCTCGGTTTGCCTTTGATCGCCCAAGGGGAATCATTGGGAGTTCTTTCTTTTTATACAACTGAAGAGCATCGATTTGGTCCCGAGGAGATCAATTTTCTAAACACCCTGGTCAGTGGAACCGCCATGCCCATCTATAATTCGCGGCTTTATGAAGAAACCCGCAATCAAGCGGCGGCACTGGAAAGATCGAACCGCATCAAAGATGAGTTTCTTGGAGTGATGTCCCATGAGCTGAGGACTCCGCTAAATGTCATCATGAATTATGCCGAAGCTATGAAGATGGGCGCGTTCGGAAACATCAGCAGCGAGCAGGAAAGAGGAACGGTCAAAATACTTTCCCAGGCAGGGCACCTGCTCAGGCTTATCAACGGTATTTTGGAGATCACCAAGATAGAAAGCGGATCGGTCATCTTGCACAAGGAACAGTTCGATCTCTCAGCATTCATCACGGAAACCCGATCAGACTACATGATGCCGATGGAGAAAAAGCTCACCATCAATTGGAACTATCCGGCTGACCTTCCTGCGATCGTCAGCGACCGTATGAAATTGAAACAAATCATCACCAACTTGATCGATAACGCAATAAAATTTACCGACGATGGATCAGTCACTGTCTCTTTCCAGCTGATTAATCAGAATCACACTCTCGAGATCAGGGTCACAGATACCGGACCCGGAATTCCCGAGGATCTGCTGCCATTGATTTTTGACAAGTTTCGACAAATCGACAGTACAACAACGCGGCATTTCTCCGGTGCGGGGCTCGGTTTGTACATCGTTAAAGTCTTTGCGGGCCTCCTCGAAGGTTCGATAGAGGCTACCAGCAAACTTGGCGAAGGCTCTGTCTTCGCCGTCCGCGTGTCCACGAATCTTGGGGCGGCGCCCAAAGATGAGCCGCGGCATTCGGCAGCCGATGCGAGAATTATGAACTTCGCGGAGGATTAGAGTATGTCGTTGCCAATATTCTGGCGTATCATTTTAGGATACTCCGTCATCTTGCTCCTAGCCTCCTGCGTAGCAGCTTATTCGATTGTCCAGTTAGGCGGCCTGAGTGGAACAGCACGCTCGGCTTTGGATAGCGAAAATCGCATGATGGCCTATCAAGAGACATTGACCGACGCGTTCCTCTCCGAAGTGCGTTATGCTGGAAGATTTTTACTTACCCGGGCAGATGCCCACCACAAGGAATTTCGCCAGTTCAAGGAAGACTTCAAGCGCTATATGGGCGAGATGACGTCACGCGCGACCGCCGTTGAAATTAAGGCGCGTTTACTCAGAACCGATGAGTTGCACCTCCGCTATCATGAATTGTTCGATCAAGAGGTTCGTTACATAAAAGCCGGCCAGCCGTATGCTCAGAGCCGGTATCAGCAGGAGCGAGAGAAGATTTTAGATTCCGCCCTGAGAGAGCTCGAACGCTTGAGAGCGCAGCTGCAAGCAAACCTGAACAATAAGCTCGAAACCATGGAACGAGCCGCACGCGCGGCGCGAAATATCGCCATCGCCGGCACTCTGGTCCTGATCGGACTGGGCGTCGCGCTGTCTTTGCTGATCAGCAGGAGCATCACGAAGCCGATCTTGGAGTTGACCCGGAGAACAGCCGAAGAGCCCCAAGTCCCCGATGGCGCGGTCGGGACCGGCGCAATCCCGGAAATCCAAGAACTCTCAGAAACCCTAGCACACGAGCGACACAGAATACGTGAAGCCGCCCGATCACAAGCCGAATTTTTCGATGACCTCTTCGAGCAGGTAACGGCCCCGCTTACTTCGATCCAACAAAGGCTCACGTACTTGAAACGGGATTTGTCGCAAGCCGACGGGCACGAACAAAACCCATCATTGGAAGTCATTATCAAGGAAACCGAGCGATTGATCGACCATTGTAACCAGCTAAAACCGCCATCTACCGCCGCCATGGCTGCCGCTGGCGATTGTCCCGAGCCGGTGCGGTATCAATCCGGGAAAGCATCATGACCAAAAAAATGATCCTCTCAGGGAGCGAACTTTTCGCGCGCGCGGGTCATACACTGCGGCTAGCGGTCAAGCTCGGTCGCGTTTTGCTTGCATTATGGCCGGCATTCAGTCGATTAAATCGTACTTCCCTGGAAAGGCAAAGAAACAATGAACAACATCGCCGATCAAGCTGGACTTGCAGGGGCAACATGAGACTTTCTCATCGTTCGTTAAGCGCCTCGGCCTTGGCTGCATGCGTGTCAGTCATAGGTTGCACTACAATGGGAGAACAGATCGGGAAACCCGAGCCCGTCCAGCCGCAAAAACAATCGCAGCCGGAATATTTGCAGCGCAGTAAAGCTCTCTTTTCCGAAGGCAAGTATGAAGCGGCCCTGGATGAAAACCTGAGAGCGCTCGCCGAAGGCAGAGGCGCACCCGATGCGGCGCTGTTCAATATCGGACTCATCTCCGCGTACTCTCAAAACCCCAAGAAAGACTATCCCAAAGCACTCCAGTCGTTCAGAGCCCTGGGCGCTCACCATCCCCAGAGCCCGTTTGCCGAACAAGGGAAGCTCTGGCTCCTGATCCTGGAAGAACACCAGAAGATCCTGGAAGAACACCAGAAAATGACCGAGGAAAGACAACGGTTGTCTGACGAAAGGCGCGCCGTGATACGGGAAAGAGAGGTGTTGGCGCAAGAACGCAAGAAGCTCAAGTATACAGAGGAGAAATCGCGTCAACTCGACCTGGACATCGAGAAGCGGCG
>JAJONK010000169.1 GCA_021323355.1 Deltaproteobacteria bacterium | reverse complement strand
ACCAGGTGTGCTTAGAGGAGGCAATCGTGAGAGTACCCGAGATCACTAACCGAGAGGAACTTCCGGAACACCAGCGGGAGTTCTACGATTCGATTATCGCCAGCCGAAAGCGCATCGGCGCTCCCTATAATTTTCTGCTACATGCTCCCGACCTGGCGGCGCGGACCGCGCACCTGATCGGCTATGCGCTTTTTAGCACGGATTTTCCCAATGACGTAAAGGAGCTGGCGATCTGTACCGTGGCCCGGGAGATGGACTGCGCGTTCGAGTGGGCAGCGCATGCGGATGACGCGCTCAAAGCCGGAGTTCGGGAAGAATGCATCAAGATCATTCAGGATCGCAAGGCGCCGGCCGGACTCACCGAACGCGAGGCGGAGGTGGTGCGTTATGTCCAGGAGCTTCTCCGGCCACCGCACCGGATAACGCCCGCGACATTCGATGCGCTAAAAGCGCGCATCGGTGTTCCTCGCTTGGTCGAGCTGACGGGAATCCTCGGTGCCTATGTGGGGCTTGCATGCTCGCTCAACGCTTTGGAGGTGGAAACGCCGCCTGGCCGGCCGGTTCTGCCGCTGTAGGGAATTGCTGCGAGCGATCAAGGGTTCAGCGAAGATCAATCATCGAACGACAGCGTTCCCAGGAGTCACTAACAAGTCTTTTCATGTTTACGTTCTCGTAAGTCATTCTTTCCCATCATTAACCATCCTCTTTTCTCTTCCCGGCTCGCTTGCTGCGTTAAATGGCCCGTTGCGATAATTCAAAAACGAAAAGGTAGCTATATCGATCTACGCGGCGGGTAACAGCGCTAATCGAACGCGAGGGAGATGGATATGTTTCTCATTGTCCTGAGTTAAATATCGCAAGCCAAGGAAAATCTATTGAGGAGGCGCACGATACTCTGAAAAAGGCGCTGCAGCTCTTTCTCGAGACGGCTTCAACCGAAGAAATCAATGATCGCCTTCACAGCGAATTGTTTATCACTCATGTAGAGGTAAGGATTGGCTAAGTTGCGCGTCCTTTCGGGCGCGGAAGTCACTATCTGGGTCTTGTGCTAAAGATTTCTCAGCTAACCAGCGAAGCCAAATAAAGCTAAACTTTAGAGATCAGATAGCTTTGGCATGCCAGTTCCAGTACGTCGTGCTGACTCTCATTTCGACATTTGGAATTCTCAACGTGGAAGTTGCTCTGTCTCGTTAACGTGGAAACTATTAAACGTTTGAACGGCTGCGATCCTCAACGGCTGACGGAGCTCAGCGGCCAACGTCGAACTCTCGATCTCGCATCTCCATCGTCTCTACTCCTTGATAGGGACTTCAGCCAGTTTTAGTCACGATTCTCCGTAACTATTTTCAAAAGCGATAAAGACTGATATCGCCTGTGGTGATTAGAATGACTCTATGAACGCGTTTGTGCAAAGCAGAGGAACTTCAAGAACGCAGGGCCGTCTGCTCACGGCAGTGATAGCGGCTATCGTGCTTGTGCTGCTTGGTGCGCCACTCGTTATTTTATTCATTACAAGCCTTCGACCGCCAACGGCGCTCCCTCTGGATCCTGGCGTTTCGCTGGACAACTTCGGGGCGATTTTCTCAAGTCCGCGAATGTTTCAGGTCTTGGTGAATACTGCGATCTATGGCGGTGGCGCGCTTGTCTTATCTCTGAGCTTGGGTGCGACGATTGCGTTTCTGGTCGAGCGGACCGACATACCGTTTCGCTCGGCAATCTATACCGCGATGCTGGTATCGCTTGCGGTGCCCACGATGTTGAAAGCTTTTGGTTGGGTGCTCCTGCTGTCGCCCGGTCTTGGCTGGATCAATCATCTTCTGCGCAGTGGGCTCGATCTCGAAGGCCCAAACGGTCCACTGAATATCTATACGATGCCGGCGATGATTTTCGTCACCGGCATCGGTCTCAGCAACAACGCCTTTTTGATGCTCAGCCCGGTGTTCAGACAGATGAATCCTGAGTTCGAGGAAGCGGCGCAGACTGCCGGCAGCCGGCGCCTTACGGTTTTGCGCAAGATTACTCTGCCGCTGCTGCTGCCGGGTATTTTGTCGGCGCTAATCTATTTCGGAATGGTTCTGGTACAGGTTATGGAGACCGCGCTTGCCATCGGAGTGCCTGGTGGCATACGCGTGCTGAGCGTTCACATCTATCTGCTCACCAAAGCGGAAGACGGTTTACCGATGTACGGTTTGGCCGCGGCCTTCGGTGTGGTTCTGCTGCTGCTCGCCCTGTTGCTGATGCTTCTTTATTTTTGGCTAACGCGCCAACAGGACAGGTTTAGCGTGGTTACGGGCAAGTCTTTTCGCCCGCGCCAACTCAAGTTGGGTCTCTGGAAATATATCGCCTTGGGATTCGTTATGCTGGTGATTGTTTCTTATGCTTTGCCGATTTTCATCTTGATGTGGGCCAGCCTTGTCAAGGTTTATCAGCCGCCCTCTTTCGAAGCGCTGAGCCAGATCAGCTTGCAGAGCTATTTTCGAACACTTACGAATCCTCAAGTGCGGCAGAGCGCGGTCAATACGCTGATCCTTGTTGTTATCGCCCCAACAGTGTCGGTGCTTATTGCTTTTTGTGCCAGTTGGTTTTCGGTGAAGCGCAAAATGCGCTGGGTGGAAGTATTCGCCATGACACCCATGGGGATTCCCAACGTAGTGCTGGCGCTGGCAGTATTCTTGACTTACGTCATGACGCCAATTCACGGCAGTATCTGGGTTTTGATTATGGCGCATATCGTTGCTCATCTGCCGTTTACTACCCGCGTTCTTAGCGCCGCCCTTTTGCAGCAACACAAGGAACTCGAGGAAGCGGCGAGAGTCACTGGCGCGACGACCGTCCGCGCGGTCCGGACCGTGACACTGCCGCTGCTATTCCCGGCGTTGCTAAACGGTTGGCTCTGGGCGTTTTCCGCGACTTTGCGCGATTTTACTTTCGCGATTTTTCTGATGACCGGGCGTAACATGATTCTGCCGTCGGCCATGTGGGTTTTGTGGAACGTTCCTGATATATCCGGTACCGCGGCACTTGGAACGCTTTATATGTGCGGGTTCTTTTTCGTTACCATGGCCGCGCGCTACTTCGACAAACGACAAAGAAAAAAAGCCGGCTGGGAAGATCTCTAATAGATATGCCGGTGCGGCGGAAAATTCGAAAGGAGTTTGACATGAACAGGGTCGATAGACCAAGTAAAACGTTTGTCTGGTTGTTATCTCTTGCACTGATTGGTGCGCTACTTTCTCTTTCAACAAAAGTTGTGTCAGCTCAATCAGTGTTCGGCAAGACCTATGAAGAGGTTCTCGACAGGGCCAAGCGCGAGGCTGAGTTGCGGCTGTGGTGGGAAGTGCCGGGCGAGAGGGGAGTCGGAGAGCAGTTCGAGGCAGCGTTCAAAAAACGGTTCGGTTTCGTGCCGCGGGTTCATCTTACGCCCGTGACCAATCCTGATTCTTTGCTCAGATTCTTGACCGAGGCGAGGGTCGGCCGCATCGATGCCGATTTGCTGTACGCCGGCGCGGCGGATATCGCCGGCCGGCCCGATCGGCTGGCGCTGTTCGAAGATATCGAGACGCCGCTGGTTAAAATATTCAGCCCGAAATTCAAAGGGCTCGAAGGAGTTCTTCGCAATGTGGCCGCATGGAAGCGGCCGTTTTCGGTTGACGTGACCACGTTGGCATCGGGCATCATTTACAACACGAAAAAGACCAATGCCAATGACCTGCCGAAGACGTATGAGGAGTTTGCCGAAGGCAAAGGTTTTGCCGATCCGAAATGGAAGGGAAATTTTGCCATCAACACCATCGGTCCTGCCAGCCCGCTCACGGATATGGGCGTCGGCGGTCACTGGGACATAGAAAAGCAAAAGAAGGTACTGCAAATGCTGCTCGCCAACAAGCCGCTGATCAAGAGAAGCAGCGGTGATGTGCGAATGGCGGTAGCGTTGGGCGAAGTTGCCGCGGCTACCGGAAACATTGGCGGCACCGAAGGTCTGCGCAAGGAGGGCTATCCGATACAAAACAAGCTCTTCGAAGACGTGATGGCGCTCGGCTCGATCGGCTTGACGATTCCGAAAGGCGCCAAGAGCCCCAATCTGGCGCTACTCTATCTGGCTTTCATTCTCGAGGATGGCTTGCCGATTGTCGAACGGGTCAACGGCGAGGGAACATTTGTCGACCCAAGATCGCAGCTCGCGAAATCGTTAAAGGCCATGCCCAAAGCCAAAGTGCTGGAATGGAGTCCCGAGGAGGTGCTCGCGGGACAACGCGATAAGATCAGAAAGGCACTGCAACCGTTGATGCCCTAACAGGCTGCTGAAAACTCTGGTTACAGGCGCATATGGGTCTTGTTCAGCAGGCTGCCAAGGGAAGTCGTCGTCGATGTTAACGGTAGAAGGACTGACACGAACTTTCGTCACGGGTGATGGCCAGGTGCAGGCCGTGCATGATGTCAGCTTCGAGGTCAAAACCGGAGAATTCTTTTCGCTGCTAGGACCCTCCGGCTGCGGTAAGACAACCACTCTCAGGTGTATCGCCGGACTGGAAACGCCGGATTCGGGAGAAATCTGGATCGACGACAAGCCGGTGTTTTCCAGTAAGAAGGGCATCATGGTGCCGGTTCACGAGCGCGAAATCGGCATGGTGTTTCAGTCTTATGCCGTGTGGCCGCATATGACTGTGGCGCAGAATGTCAGCTATCCGCTGGTTCACGGCCGGCGCAAGCTGCCGAGGAATGAGACGAAAAAGAGAGTCAAAGAGATTCTGCATCTGGTTCAACTCGATGATTTGGAAGCCCGGCCTTCCTCGTTGCTGAGCGGCGGACAGCAGCAGCGTGTGGCGGTAGCGCGCGCCCTGGTGGCCGAACCGCAACTGCTCCTGATGGATGAGCCGTTAAGTAATCTGGACGCCAAGCTTCGGGTGGAGATGCGTCACGAGCTGCGCGATCTATTCGAGAGATTGAAGCTGACGGCCTTGTACGTGACTCATGATCAGGAGGAAGCTTTGGTGTTATCGCACCGCATGGCGGTGATGCATGGTGGCCGGGTTGTACAACTCGGTCCGCCCATGGACATCTACAAGGAGCCGGCCAATCTATTCGTCGCCGGCTTTGTCGGCACGACCAACCTGATCGAGGGCCGCGTCGTAGGCGCTGACGGCGCCGGCGAGCGGGGGCTCGTGGAAACCGCGGTGGGAAAGCTGCGCTGCGCATTGCCGCAACAGGTCGTTCAAGGTCAACGGGTCTCGTTGATGTTTCGTCCCGAGGCGGTATCGATCCATACAGCAGCGTGCGGATCGCCGGTCAATGTGTTGCCGGGTCACGTGCGGGCAGTTGTGTTTACCGGTAATCGTATCGAATACGACATCGATGTCGGTCAATATCACGTCCGCGCCGACACCAACCCATACGTTGCGCCGCTGGAAAAGGGACAAAGCGTTTGGCTGGAGATGCCGGCCGATAGAATCAGAGTGCTGGCGGCGTGACGGATTTGCCGGAGCAGCGCCGCGAGAAAGTGGAGGAAATATGAATTTTGTCGATCTGACAATGCCGTTAAACCATCGATGGATGCCGGACGAGGGTCTGCCAACGGCGATCAAATTTTTTCTCGGGCCCAAGAACCACCAGGAAAAAGGCATGGTCGTGGGGAGCGATTCGGGAACAAGCCTGGCGTTGCCTGCGCTGTTCGCCGATTTCCGCAAGACTACTCGGCTCGATCAGGTCCCGATCGAGAAGTTGTTCTTGCGGCCGGCGGCGATTGCCAACATCAACAAGGGCGCTGGCGAGGAAATAAACAAGGCGGACGCGCAGCAGGCGTTTGATGCCGCCAGTCCGGCAAAGGGGAACGCGCTACTGGTCGTCACCGGCTGGGGCGACAAGCCGCACCATCATGCCGAGGGAAACGAATACGTCCTGAGCAGCCCGCACTTCTCTCTCGAGGCCGCGCACTATCTGGCGCGAGCGATGCATGACAACGACAATGACTTGCTATTGGTCGATACGGCGGTGCTCGGACTGCCGCAAAGCCATTTGGTCGATACGGCGGTGCTCGGACTGCCGCAAAGCCATATCATTCCGGAATGGTTCTCGATGCTGCCGGCGCCGGCCGCCGAATCGCCCGAGGCGCGCATGTATTTGCATCTCTACGACGGCGAGAAGGCCAAAAAGGATTTCGCCGTAGACATGGAATTTGCCCGAATGGGCATCATGACCGTGCGCAAGCTCATCGGGTGCGGCCAAATCAGAAGCCGGCGCATCAAGATGATTGTGTCGCCATTGAACGTTGTCCGGGGTGTAGGCTCGACTTGCAGAGTCGTAGCCGTGGAGGAATGACCATGAAAATGATCGACTTAACCATGCCGATTTGGGAAGGCGCGGGATACGGAGAAATTTTGCCGTTTACGAATTCCTCGGTGCGGTTGTGGGAGTACATGTATTACGACAAGCACGGCCTCAGGATGACGCGGATGAAACTCGATGGCGAAACCGGCAGTCCCTTCATGGTCCCGCATCAGCGTATGCCGTTTGATCCGACACCCTTGCAACCGGACCCCAAGTTTTCATGGACACTGGATCAGATTCCGCTCGATCGACTGATTCTTAGAGACACGGTGATCCTCGACATCAGGGCTCCT
>JAJONK010000168.1 GCA_021323355.1 Deltaproteobacteria bacterium | reverse complement strand
CCATGATGCAATAATCGAGAGCAGCAACACGGAGCCGATGACCGCCAATGAGACGCCGATGGGAATCTTGTAGATATCGATAAGCATCATTTTGGCGCCGACAAAGCAAAGAACAACAGATAGACCGATTTTTAAATACACGAACATTTCCATGACGCCGGCAAGCATAAAGTAGAGGGCACGCAGGCCGAGAATCGCGAACACGTTCGAAGTATAGATGATGAAGGGATCGTCGGTGATGGCGAAAATCGCCGGAATGGAATCGATGGCGAAAATCACGTCGGTGGTCTCGACCACGATGAGCACCAGCATTAAAAGCGTGGCGTAACTCTTGCCTTCACGGCGAATAAAAAAATTCTGACCATCGTACTTTCTGATGATCGGCACGAATCTTTCGAACAGTCTCACCACAGGATTTTTCTCCGGTTCGATCTTTTCGTCCCCTTGCAGGTACATTTTGATTCCGGTGATGACCAAGAAGCCGCCGAAAACATAAATCATCCAGTGGAAATTGCTCAGCAGAGCGGATCCGGTGGCGATGAAAACGGCGCGTAAGATTAAAGCGCCGAGAATACCCCAAAAAAGCACGCGGTGCTGGTATTCGCTGGGAGTGCTGAAATATTGAAAGATCATCAGAAACACGAACAAGTTGTCGACGCTCAGGGATTTTTCGATGACATATCCGGTGAGGAACTCGAGCGCTTTTTCGGATCCCCACGCGTAATAAATCCCAACATTGAAGATCATCGCCAAGCAGACCCAGACAACGCTCCAAATCGATGCTTCCTTGATAGAAATGGTGTGGGCTTTGCGGTGGAAAACACCCAAATCCAGGGCAAGCATCCCTAAGACAAAAATGTTAAAGCCGATCCAGAGCCATAGTCGTTCCGATTCCATTATGACTTCCATTCTCCTGATGTTCGGCGATTGCGCCGAGCTACCCTGTTAAGACAACGACGGGATTGGAGAAAAAAAGTCTAAATGCGGAAGACTTGTAGTAGCCGATGCAAATTTCCAGGGCTACTGTGGGGTTGTGAGAGTGACGTGAGCAAGGATTGCGCTTTTCTAGCTGCGGGTCGGCTGCCGATTTGGGAATTAAAAGATCGGGCCAATCTTTTCCGGTGTGGTCGAGCTTTGCGCGCTTCCGAATGTCTCAGAGTTTGTTCTTGCAGCTTCTCGGAGGAACTATGCTCATCGGCGGACTCCGCGAGCGGGGATTGAAGCACGAAAATATCCATCCCGGACAGGCCGAAAGTCAGGAAGAAAAGCAAAATCATGTAGCGCACTGGCGGTACCATCAGCGTACATCGTTAACAATTAGGCAAGGTCAAGTCAATCAGTCACTGGCCGAATCGAGAATAGTCGTGCTCACGGCTGGTGATGAACTCCAAGAGCGCTGCCTTACCGTCCTGTGTGGCCTTCCTGGCTCGCTCCAAGGCCGGCGCGATTTCATCCGGATCCTTGACCCTTTCGCTCCAACCGCCGAGCGCCCGACCAATATCTGCATAATTGCCGCCGACGTTTTGCGTGCCAAAGAGTTTATGCGATGTCGCCATGTGACGCGTTTCAGCGGCCATAAAGTTATTGTTCAACACGACTGTGAGAATCGGAATATTGCACCGGACCGCCGTTTCGAAGTCCAGCCCGGTCATGCCGAAGGCAGCATCGCCCATGAAGTTGACGCAGAATTTTTCCGGTGCTGCCATTTTGGCGCCCATAATGAGCCCAAGTCCGGTGCCCAGCGCATGGGATTTTCCCCAACCGATATAACTGCGCGGGATGGGCGCTTGATAAAAAGGAACTAGTTGGTTGCGCGGGCTGCCGGCGTCATGAGTGATAATCGCGTCTTTGGGATCGATGGCGCGCATGAACTCCCAAAAAACCCGATAGGGGTTAATCGGAACCTCTTTGGAAGTGAGCTTAGGCATCCACTGCTCTAGCCAGGGATCCCTTATTTCCTTGATTTTCGCGGTTACCGCATCCGGTTTTTTTGGTCGGTTCGCGCCTTGCGCATCTTTTACCGCTTCAATCAGTTGACCGAGCACCGGCTTGGCATCACCTAGGATCGGAACGTCGGCGATATAGTGTTTATTGAGGTCGCGCTCGTCGTTGGTCGCATGAATAATGGTTTTGCCGGGAGGAATAGGCGCAGCGACGATGCTATGCCGGGTAAGACTCGCGCCAATAGCGAATACGACATCGGCCGTCCGCAAGAACTCGTGCACTGTCGGGGGCATAACCCCAGCGCCGGTGCCGAGCGACAATGGATGGGTTTCCGGGAATGCGCTCTTGCCTTCGAGCGGCGTGGTCACCCCCGCCTGCAGCAATTCGGCAAGCTCGACCAACTCATCCGATGCCTCGGCGTAGAGTACGCCTTGTCCGGCAATGATAACTGGTGAATGAGCTTGCACCAGAATCCGCGCAGCGTCGGCGATATCCTGAGGATTCGCTCCGCTAACCGTGCGTCTGACCGGGGCATAAATGAGTTCGTTATCGTTCATCTCCTCAGTCGCTACATCTGCCGGAATCTCAACAAGCACGGGTCCGGGCCGGCCCATTTTCAGAAGGCTGAATGCGCGTCGCATGACGTCGCTGGTATGAGAAGCCAGAGCAATTTCTTCGGTCCACTTGGTTACCGTCGCGTAGGATTGTGTTGATCTAAAGAAGTGATGAACCTGAGAAGTGGATCGAGCGTGCCCGACCGGTAAAAGCAGAACTGGAACCGAGTCGGAATAGGCAGTAGTAATGCCTGAATAGGCGTTTTCCGCTCCGGGCCCTGCCTGCATCGTAAACACGCCAATGCGCCGGCCGTTTGAGATCCGGGTATAACCGTCGGCGATGCCGACACCGACTCTTTCTTGACGACAGATCAACGGTTTGATCCCCGCCGCCGCGGCAGCCTCGATCAGGGTATTGGTTGGGTAGCAAGCAAGAAACCCAACACCTTCACGTTTAAGAATTTGGCTGATGGCATCGACAACTCGCATGGTTCACCTCGTTTCGAATCAATCGGATTAAACGTTTGAGGCCGGTTTAAAAAGTCAGTACTTCGAGAGAAATGTATCGGTGTCGGTTGCTTAACGGATCAGAATAAAACTGCGCGCGTGGTTCCACGCGTGCAGCGATGGCATCCAGGGCGCACCCGGGATAGCCCGCCAGCCGTGGACGCTATCACTCCTGGATGGTTTTTCAACCGGCGGTTTACTTGATACGATCGGAACCAAGCAGTCACTGGTTCGGCTGCGTCCGTTCGATGATCGGAGCGGTGCTGCTACGTATCAAATTGAATCCGCCAGTAATAGTTCGCGAGGCCGATGTACTCGTGCACCGTTGCGTATATGCCGCGAGCGGCGCCTTCGCCCGGGAAAAAATCCAGTGGTGTGAGTCGCAGCTTGCCGAGCGTGTAATCGCCCGGCGCCGGAACCGGTTCCGGGGCTTTGGCTTTGAATGCCAGCATGCTGCGCGGCATGTGCAGTGCTGATGTAACCAGCAAATAGCGCTTCCAACCCCGCCGTTTGAGAAGCTTTTGCACTTCAGTTGCGCTCTCGAAGGTATCTCGGGATCTGCCCTCGCCAAGGACATGGTGTTTCGGCACGCCCCAGCGAATCAGATACTCGCGACCGATCCGGTTCTCGTCTTTATCGGGAGTGAACGGATTGACGTGCCCGCCGGATAGAATAATCGGCTTGGGTTGGATTCGATAAAGACGCCAGGCTTCATCGAGACGGCGAAACATATGCTCGTCGATGGTCGAGAAAGGAATCAGCCCTTCGGGCGGGATCATACTGCCGGTGAGGACCACGATGGCGTCGTAAGAGAGAGCGCCCGGATCGAGCAGCGGCGCATAGCGTGACTCAAGGGGATAGCGCAACGCATAACCAACCAAGCTGCTGTGCAACGCGGTGATCAGCACCAAGGTCAACAGAAGTAACTTACGGGCCCAGCGCCGGTGCCAAAATATCAGCACCGCCAGCAACATCAGCAGCCATGGAGTTGGCGGTAGAACGAGCGCTTTCAGAAACTGCTTAAGTACGAACATCGATGGTCATCAGAAGGCTGAAGACGAAAGGCATAGATCAACAATTGGAGTATGCTCGTCCATATAGAACATAAACGAACTGCCGGCTGATCATCGCGACTGCTAACTATTCTGCGTCGGGTTGATGTTCCGGCGCGGCATTGGCAAACGCGGGAAGGGACATACAGGCAGATTCGATTGCGAGCAGTTTTGGGTACGCTGACAGATCGACACCGAAGCGGCGCGCATTGCCGAGTTGCGGCACTAGGCAGATATCGGCCATGGTCGGCGTTTTGCCGAAGCAAAAATCTCCCTGTTCGGTTACCGAAATTATCATCTGTTCCAGCGCTGAAAACCCAAGATTGATCCAATGGCGCGCCCAAAGGATCGTGTCGTCATCGGATTGTTTGTGATCGCTCTTTAGGTGATTCAGCACCCGGAGATTTTGAATCGGATGCACCTCGCAGGCAATCAGCAGCGCCATGCTGCGCACGACCGCGCGCTCGGCTGCATCGCTGGGGAGCAAAGGCGGTTTTGGATAGCGCTCCTCCAGATATTCGATAATCGCTAAAGACTGTGAAAAAATCTGTCCCTCATCTTCCAGAGCCGGCACGAGAGCCTGTGGATTGATCGACTTGTACGCCGGCTTTAACTGCTCGCCGCCGCCACGCCGCAAGTGTATCGGCGCCTGCTCGTAATCCAAACCTTTTAAATTAAGCGCGATGCGTACGCGGTAGGATGCCGAACTGCGAAAAAATGTATAAAGCTTCATCTTGGACCTTTGTCAGGGAGCCTCAGAAATATTCATTTGATAATAGCTAATGGCGGGCTTGAGGATTACGGTAGCCCGCGATCTGTGACGCGCCGCAGTTCTACGCTGCTAACTCGACCGATGTGACGAACGGCAGACCGGTGACAATCTCGCGCGCGCCGGCATCATCGACAACCAGCAGACTCCCGTCAGAAGTGCCGGCGATCATGCCTTTGCCGTCCGGCAGCGGGCACATGTGCATGACCCCGCCTTTTAGATTGTCGATGATTTTCTCCCAAGTGGATCCTTTATCTTGGCTGCGGAAAATAGCGGCCATGGCGCCCTCTTTACGAATCCATCCATTAGGCCGTCCCTTTGCGCTGCCGAGATATACGACGCCATCGTTGTCTTCAGCCACGGATGTGCCGTAGTCGTGGCTCTTGGGAGTGATCGCTTCCCAATGGGCTGCACGATCGAAACTGCGAAACGCAGCCTCGCCGCACGCCGCGAACACCAATCCTGCAGTACTTCTCGACGCCAGAACTTCATGGATATCCATGTCGGTCAGCCCTTCATTGGCAGGCTGCCAGTTCTGACCGTCGTCATCGCTAACGAGCATGCCGCCGACTTCAATTCCGGCATAGATCCGGTTGGGAGAAGCGGGATCGAATGTCAAATAACGCGTCCGTGATTGCAGTTCGGGACTTGGCGGAAAATTCGCCCCCGCGCTGTTGATCCGTACCCCTTCCAACTCTTCCCAGCCGCCGTTCTTGCTGCGGTAAACCGCTGATGGAATCGTTCCGACCATAACTCGCCCATTTAACGCGAGTATGGCAAACAACATCATCTTGGGGACATTTGGCTGCGCGCGATTCCAACTCGCTCCGGCATTATCGGTGTAAAACAGACCGGAATGCTCGGTGCCCGCGTAAATCTTCTGCGGATTCTCCGGGTCAACCGACATACAGGTCAGGCTCCAGTACGACAGATCGCGTTTGGTTTGTTTCCACTCCCGCCCGTCCCGTTCGAAACGATACCAACCGGACAGTGTCGCGACATGCAACGCCTTTTTTGCATCATTAGATTCCGTCATGGGTTATCTCCTTATTAGCGTGCCGCACCGAACTTTTTGAGACACTTCTAACTCGTTCAGGGGGCAAATCGCAACCGGGCGTGTTGCGCACGTGCTGTATTAAGAGGGGACCTCGAGCAGGTCAGCGAGAGAGGATTTGGCGAATATATTCAATCGCCTCCTCTGCGTAGGACTGGAATCGTTGGCTTGCCGATCGATCCGCCAACTCACGTGTTCTCGCTGCCATGAGAACCGCTAACGCCACGAGGCCAAAGCCACT
>JAJONK010000167.1 GCA_021323355.1 Deltaproteobacteria bacterium | reverse complement strand
GTCAATTGCCTTCTGTATCTCCTCCGGCGAGAGTTCCCTGTCCCATTGTCCGCGGGAAATGACCAGGTATTCAGATTGTGAAACTTTTTCATTCTTCATGGCTTCTCCTACAGTTGAGCACAGTGCGTGCGGCGAGCATGGGTCTTACCGACACGCAGGCAGTTAGTCATATATTTTGCTTCTCCTGTTACCTCAAACCACATTCCGCAGCCGCCACTTTGCAGCAATCACTGTCCTGCCGGCTGCCCGCGATTGCTTCTGAGGTGCGACTATTCCGCCCAATCGACTTCGTAGAGCTCAACCGGGTCCGGGAAGCCTTTCAGGTTAACCTCACCGTGACGTTTAAAACCGAACGACTTGCCTGCAGAAAGTTCAGGAATTACCCGCGCCGCCAGGATCTGACCAGGTTCGGCACATGCGCAGATTCTCGCCGTGAGATTGACCGTCGAGCCGAACAGCGTGTCACCATCGGTCAACGGCTCGCCAGCCCCGAGACCGATGCGCACTTGAATTTTCACCGGTCCTGCGCCGCTGAGGTTGTAGGTCTGGAAGCCTCGCTGAACCGTCACCGCGCAGGCGACGGCCTGGGACACGGATGCAAAGCACGTCAGAAAACCATCTCCAGCCCGGTCGACTTCGCGTCCTTCGTGAGCCAGCAAAGCCTGTCGAACGATCTCATGGTGCTTCGCCAAAACACTCTGTGCCTTGGCATCTCCGAGCGAGTGCGTGATCTCAGTGGAATTTGCCATATCCGTAAACATGATAGCCCTAAAGCCCGCTTCTCGGATTGGTTCACCCGCTGCGCCTTCAGGATCTGTAACTCGGCCAAGAAAGCTGGAGACCGTCGATGGATTCACTTCGATGATCACGTTCGGAATGAGCCCGTGAGCATCGCGATGTAGCGCGCGAACGGCCGCTGCGGTCGGCGCTTCGATCAGGCAAAAAGCCGTCCCTCTCTGCTCGTCATACCAATAAGTAAGCGACTTGCACGCGTGCTGCGCCTGGACTTTCAGATCCTCCTGGTGGGCGGCGGCAACCGCTTCTGCAGTTGCGTCTCGAACGTCGTGGCGGTCCATGAAAATCGGCATACCAACTCCTCAAGTTCCTCACTATACTGCTTCTAAACACTGTGGCTGCACGCCGGTCGCTGCACACGCGCATCTCACACACAGTATGACGCTTAGCTGAGCAGCCAATCCCCCGCTAGTGCTTGCGGGTGCGGAAGGCTGTCTCAAACCGTACGTGTGTATGAATTTTCAATGGCCGCAAATTCGTCACATCCTCGATGGCTATTTCAACTAGAAATCGCCATAACCGCCGCTCAACGAGCCTGCCGCCCGCGCAGTTTACGGCCGCCGGTCAGGGTCATGTTTTTGGGGCCATCCTCTTGATTAACGGAAAATCACCGAGAATGCGGCCTACGAGCCTAGGAGCGCCATTAGAAACGTAGCCGTTCCGCTCGTAAAATTCCTTGGCGGGTAAACTGCTCACCACGCGGATGTGATCAACTCCACAGGCGATCGCTTGAGTTTCTAACGCCTGGAGCATTCTTTTGCCAATGCCCCGATGCAACACCTCGGGAATAACATAGTTGAGCATGATCTCGGCGCCGGAAATGCTGGCGAAACCCAAAACTTGACTCTGAGCATTGACCGCCACGACGCAATACGATCGGTCAGACTCGATCCACCGCCGGACGTTGGCCGGCGTTTTATTCTGAAGCCATTGAGCCAAAATCTCTTCATCGTTCTCGTAGTAAGGCGCGCAGATTTCCTTAATCGACCGGACCAATACAGCGCATGCTGTTTCAGCGTCTTCGGCAGTTGCCTTTCGGATGGTAATATCGTCCACGTTAACTACGACACCGACCTTGTCTCAGCGGCGCGGTTTAGGGCCTGCGCTCGAACTGGATTCAGGCATTCTACTCAAGAATATCTCGAATGACACGACAAGGATTGCCTGCCGCGAAAACACCGGCCGGGATATCGCGCGTCACTACGCTGCCAGCGCCGATTACCGCGCGCGACCCGACATGAACACCAGCTAAGATCAGCGCGCCACCACCAACCCAAACGTCTGCTCCGATCTCTACCGGTTTTCCAGATTCCTGCTCTCTGCGTAAAGCGGCGTTGAACGGATGGATTGGCGTCAGGATCTGTACGCCCGGGCCGAACAGAGTGTAGTCTCCGATTCGTACTTCGCAAACGTCCAGCACTATGCAGTTGAAGTTAAAGAAGATCCGAGTTCCAAGATAGATGTTCGAGCCGTAGTCGCAATAGAAGGGTGGCTGCATCCAGACGGTATCACCGCCGGCGCCGAACAAATCAGACAGCAGGCCTCGTCGGAGTTCCTGTTCCGGCTCACGTGTCTGATTCAGGGTCTGGCACAGATCTCGGGCGCGTTCTCGGGCCATGACAAGATCCGCATCGAGCGGGTTGTATAGCTCGCCAGCGAGCATCTTCTCACGTTCAGTCATCCAGATCCGCCCGTTGTTGATGAGCAAAAACACTTCGCGATCGGCAGGAACCTAGGTTAGCCCCATAGCGCTCTATCGCTTTTCCGGTGGAATATCTGTGATGAGTCTGAAAACTTCGCAAGAGTTTGCTGCATCAACGGGTCGGTGCTTTGATAGCCGTACTCACAGAATCCTTGCCCAGGAAGAGGATTACCCGCCGGCTTCCCAACATCAAACGCTACCAGCATACGCCCGCCTTAATTTCTCGATGTCGATCTTTTTCATCTGGAGAATCGCCTGCATAACTCTTTGGGATTTTTCCATATCGGGATCATTAATCATCTCGATCAAAACTCTTGGAACAATTTGCCAAGACACGCCGAATTTGTCCTTGAGCCAGCTGCACATTTGCGCTTTTTCATCCCCGCCTTTAGAGAGTTCGCCCCAGTAATGATCGACCTCTGTCTGCGTCTCGCAATTGACTTGAAACGAAATGGCTTCGTTGAATTTGAACATCGGGCCGCCATTGAGAGCAGTAAACGCCTGCCCGTCGAGTTCGAAGGCAACGGTCATTACCGTTCCCGCGGGTTTACGATGATGCTCATATCCCGCTTCTCCATAGCGGGCTACGTTAACGATCTTCGAATTTGGAAAGATGCCGGTATAAAGCGCAACTGCTTCTTCTGCTTGATCATCAAACCACAAACATGGGGTGATCTTTTGAACTTCCATGGTATCTCTCCTACTGATTTTCAATCACAGATGGAGTGGCGTCACAAGCACCTAACGCCTGCACAGCCGCATTGGACAAACGAGCCAGATCATTCCTGACCTTGAACGTGTCAGCTCAGTCGGAGTTGTCAGCACTCAGCGTCAAGCAAACTCAGGTGTTTCGTTGAAATTTGCATAAGGTCCGATTCCCGGTTTGTGCTAACTGCGCGGCGCGCTGATATCAGATGTCGGTTCTTCGCAACCCGTGTGTGACAGACAGGACGGCAGGTTCAGCCGTTTATTATGCGCGGTCGGTATTGGATACCGAGCTCATTGCATACTGACAGAGTAGCCCATATGGGATGACGACAAAGAAGGATACGGCAGCCGCGCTCAGTCCCATGACATATAACGAAAGGGTATCGTGAAGATTTGCTAATCCGCCGTATAGAACAGTTTGTAACCAGATTAGTCCGACGGACAAACTTATATAGACAAGACCGCCCAGATAGGGAATTACCGTGGCTCGGAGCAAGTGCTCACCAAACGTGTCGGCGCTGCTTATGGACTTACGGGCCGCAAGAGCGACGATAATGCTTGCAACGACCAAACACCCTAGGTTTTGAAAAACGTCAGCCAGAAGCCATTCCCTGGTAACGGCCGGAATCAGTAAGACGACAAACCATCCAATTCCAAGTGCTGCCGCTGCAGCGCAATATTTCAGCATGACTTTTATCTAATTCGGCTAGTCAGAAGCTAATATCGCTATTAGATGGGAGTATGGTTCTGCGTGGGAATAGCCGCATTGGAGCGTTATTGGTCAGCCGCTGAAGCACAGGGAGTCTTAATGTATGGATTCGTTCACCGTTTGAAACGTCGACCGACCAGATTGAAGAATATGGGCCAAAGCAGATAGAGCAGCGTGACCAAGAAGATCGTTTCGAGCCCTTCGCCAAATGCGTACATGCCGCTGGATGCGGTCTGCCAGTCGATGATCGTCTCGACCGGTGTTCCCGTCGAAAAGGATTCGACGCGAATCAACAGTTCGCGCTTGAGCGCCACACACTGGTACGCAAGAATCCAAGCCGAAACAAAGAGGGCGATCTCCAGTGGAATGCGCCAGTACAACTTCAGCTTGCCAATGAATTGCTGGTACAAGTCCTCCGGCGCAGGCGAGCGGTCCACAAGCATGGTGATGAACATAAACCCGAACGGTCCGGCTGCAGTCAGTGCCAGCCACAGCACCGAACGACGCCGAGACTTGAGCACCAGATAGTAGCTTGCGAGCCAGAGGATCAGTGCCAGGCCGGTGGTGGCCATCAGCGCGCCCGTTGCGGCCAGTTCCAGCAACCGGAAGTTACGCGTGTAATCGCCGGAATAGCGAGCCATTTCCGGATCGATGAGCCGAGAGAAAGCGACTCCGACAATCATCAGCGCAGGGATAGCGAGGTAACAGACCAGGGCCATTACATAGTGAGGTTTGGCGATTCGCGGCATCGGGGTTTGGATCCTATTCCCAGCAGTATGTCTGCATTTGCCAGGTTGGTGCAAATTGGCTGGATGCGGCGGTTGCGAGGATCGAGAGCTTTAGGTGAGCAAGCGTAGCTTGCGTTCTACCGTCTAACAAAATGCGGCCAAGCCGTAGCTAAGAAGCGAGCCACGAGCAGGGCGTTTCCGCCAGCCAAGAATGAAATTTACTACGTAAGTATCAACGAAGATCCGCCGGGATATTTCGTCGTTTGTCATGGAAAATACGACCCATATAACGCTCGCGCTGGAATCGGCTCCAACCGTTCGTGAGGTTTCGATGATCTCGTTCAATCCCTCGACAACCTGGGGGACGGCGCTCTGTGTTCGCGAAAGCCGCAGTTCGAAGACCTTTGCGCACTACAACTTCTGGCACAACCATAAGCTGGGAATGCCCACGTTGAAGCCCGCCTTTTCGTATGCCCGCCGTGCTGGCGCGTGCTAGAGTGGCCGCCCCGGGAAACCGTCGCAACGCGCATGCCTGCTTCCCGCATTCGCTTAATTGCGAATTGGTACATCTCAGTGCCGATACCCTCTCTCGCCCAATCGGGATGAACGGCATTTAGACCAATTTCACCTATGGCCTTATCTAGGCTAAGCCGAACTGATACGAAACCCACGATGATCCCAGCCCGCTCCGCCGCATATACCTCCCAGTCCGAGCCGGCTGTGAAGAGCGAGGCCAGATATCCGGCCTGCGCCTCGTCCTCGCGGGCCTGCGCGAGATTGTAGATGTCGTCGCCGAGAATCGAACGGAATGAGGCGAACACTGGCGCAAGCGCAACCCGCCGCACCTCCTCCAGGCGAGTAGCGTCTGCCGCATTCGCGGCCCGGATTATCACCTTCGATGAAACAGTGTTCATCCTTGCAATGCAGTGGGCCGTCTAACGATCAATCTGAGAGACCAGCGAGCGAAGCGAGTAGGTTTGAAGATCCGTTCCGAAGCCATTTGTTAAACGGTCTACTCTAGTTCTGCACTCGGAATTAACGATAAGCGGCCACGTTACGAACAAAGCGACTCCGACGTAGGTATATCCCACACTAAATCAATACGGGCGCAAACTGGAGTGCGGCCGGCAATCCGTTGTTGCTGGTGAGCACGATACAAAAAACACCGATGATCGGAATCATCAGAACTGGAGCTGCGAGCGCAGGCCATGAGGTGTGCCTTCCACGAACGTTCGTACAGAAGCACGAAGAGGACACCGATGAATATGCAGTGCAGTAGTCTAAGATGAATACCGCGTACAATAATATACCGACTAAGGGATCTAACCAGGCCGGGAGTCTTATCCCAAGCTTTCTACCAGGTTAAGACAGTGAGCAACTGAAAGGGTGCGATGATTTGTATAAGAAGGCGTGATCCGACGGTGGTCGAATCCTGGTTGTCAGACGTTGTTGATCCTCTACTCACGCCGTAATCATCTTTTCTTCAGCCAACAGCGACTAACCTTCGGACCACTTG
>JAJONK010000166.1 GCA_021323355.1 Deltaproteobacteria bacterium | reverse complement strand
TTCTTGTTCGGACGAAATCAGTAAATGATGGTCGATGCCAACTTCGCCGAATTCATTAACGATGACAGCAACCCGCCGGCCGTGCTCAGCAGTCAATATACGGTTCAACAGTGTTGTCTTGCCGGCGCCGAGAAATCCGGTCAACACGGTTACTGGAACTCTTTCATCATTTGTTTCGGCCATCGACTTGAAATCCTTTCACAATTGTTTTGTAAAGGTAACACACACTTGGGCCGAGTCAACTTTGATGCGATAAAGTATGCCCCTTGGGAACTACGGGACGTGGAGTGCATAAGGAGGGAAGACTTTGATTGAGTTTAGACCCATAGGCATCGAGCAATACGTCGAACGCCACTCGAAGCCGATGTCCTTGTTTCACGACAAGATCTGGTTGGAAACCTATAGGCAAACAGGAAATCCAACCACCATGGTCGGCCCTCTGGCGGCTCAACTGTTGAAGATGCTCGTGCTCATGACCGGGGCGCGCCGCATTTTAGAAATCGGCATGTACACGGGGTACAGCACCTTGGCTTTTGCCGAGGCTTTACCGAAGGACGGCAGGGTTGTGACCTGCGAGATCAATCCTGAAACGACCGCAATCGCAAAGCAGTGTTTTGCCGAGAGTCAGCACGGCCGAAAAATCGAGGTGAAACTGGGACCCGCTTTGAATTCGTTGAAAGTAATTTCGGGCCCGTTCGATCTTTGTTTCATCGACGCCGACAAGGACCGTTATGGCGAATACTTCGATGCCAGTATGCAATTAGTTCGGTCAAAGGGTGTGATCGTCTTGGACAACATGCTGCGCAGCGGTAAGGTCATGCATCCAAGCGATCCCGGCAGTCAGGCCGTTGATGCGTTGAATAAACGCATTCGCAACGACCCGCGGGTTGAGAACGTCCTGTTGCCGGTGCGTGACGGTATCATGCTGGTGGTAAAGCTCTGACCGGCAATGAGGAAAGCTGAAAACCGAAAGACAAAAATGAAGCCGCTACAAAGAGCAAGCGCGGGAGCATGGGGCTCGGAGCAATGTGCCAAGTGCTCAGACTATTCAGAATTTCATTTAGCGATGTTTTCCCTCCGATCGCAGCGCGTCAAGGACATACTGAAGATCTTTGGGGATCTGTGCGCTCCAGACGTATTTTTTTCCGCCGTGTTCGATCTTGAGGCGGCGAGCGTGCAGAAACTGCCGTTTTAGGCCGTACTTTTTGCTAAACTGTTTGTTGAAGTTATAATCGCCGTGTTGGTCGTCCAGCACAACGGGATAACCGAGCGCTGCGAAGTGAAGCCGGATCTGATGCAGGCGCCCAGTTTCAATGTTCACGCGCGTTAACGTTGTTTGTGAAAATCGCTCCAATACTTTAAAGCGCGTAAGCGCCCGTACCGGCGCGCCTTCCCGACCGGGCAACGCTAAATCGATTCTACCCTGATTATCTTGAAGGCGTCCGGCGACGAGGCAGAGATATTCCTTATCCACATCTCTGCCCTCGGCAAAGATTGCTTCCAGTGCCGCCGCCGTTAATTCGTCCTTGGCGATCAGCAAAACGCCCGAGGTATCTTTATCGAGACGATGCACTAATTGGAGTCTAACTCGCTGTTCTCGATATGTGCGTTCGAGCGCGCCGATGACCGAATTACGCTTTAGGACGTGCTTACCTTCGTGAACGGCCATGCCGGCCGGCTTGTTGATCACCAGAAGCTGGGTATCTTCATAGATCACGGGAAACCTTGGCACAGGGACAAAGGATGCGTCGCTGTGCCGGACGGTTTTCTCAAACGGAATATACAGCTGGATTCGATCGCCGGCGCGAACCAGATCCTCGGGCTTGGACCGTTTGCCGTTGACCCGCAAACCGTTTTTCCGAAAAACTTTGCGCACGTAGCCAATTGGGAATCGGCTCTTGAGGAAACTCTGCAGCTTTTTATCGGTTTCAGCCGCAGGTACGACGATTTCTTGGTTCACCACGGTCAATCTGCGACACGCTTCTGGGTTCGTCAAGCGAATATTTGAGCAATATTTGCAATTCTTTAGGAATTAAGATAGGTTACGCCGGTATTTCTAAAAGAGTCTGCGCGCCGGGTGCGCGCCCCAGCGAGGTTGTCTTTGAGTCGTAATGAGTCGGTCGATGTTCTCCGCAAAAAAATCGATCAAATTGATGAAAAAGTCGTTGCCCTGCTAAACGATCGGGCCTTCCTTGCGCAAAAAATCGGCCGGAGCAAGAGCCAAAACAACCAAGAAGTTTATGTTCCGCATCGGGAGAAGCAAATCCTTCAGCGCCTCTCCCGGTTGAACCAAGGTCCGCTTCCCGAACACTCCATCCGCGCTATTTTCAGAGAAGTTGTCTCCGCTTGCCGCTCCATCGAAGCGCCTCTTAAGATTGCCTTCTTCGGGGCCGAAGGAACCTATTCGCATCTTGCTGCGCGGGAGAAATTTGGTTCCACAGTAACGCTGCTGCCGACTGCCAGTATCAGCGAAGTGTTTCAGGAGGTGAGCCAGGAGAGAGTTTCGTTCGGCGTTGTGCCGATTGAGAATTCCACCGAAGGTGTGGTGGCGCACACGCTCGACGTACTGGTCGATTCCGAGCTCAAGATCTGCGCCGAAATTTATCTCGAGATTCATCACAATCTCTTGTCACGCACCGGGCGAGAACAGGATGTCAAGCGCATCGTGTCTCATCCCCAAGCTCTCGCGCAATGCCGGCAGTGGCTAACGCGTCATTTGTCGACCGCAAAGCTAGACGAGGTGGCGAGCACCGCGCACGCGGCAATGATCGCTGCCGGTGATAGATCCGTCGGCGCAATCTCCAGCGCGTTGGCGAAGGAGGCATACGACCTGCAGGTCATTGCGGCCAATATCGAGGACCACCCAAACAACATCACAAGATTTCTCGTGATTGGCGCACAAGAGACCGTTCCCAGCGGCGACGATAAAACCTCTCTAGTATTCTCGGTAAAAGACAAGCCGGGGGTTTTGCACCGGATGCTTCAGCCGTTCGCGCGAAGTCGGATTAACCTGACCAAAATCGAATCGCGGCCGATTAAAAACAAGCCATGGGAATACATGTTCTTTATCGACTTCAAAGGGCATCAAAAGGAAGCGAGGATCATGCGAGCGCTACAAACGCTTGATACCAGCTGTGACTTTATCAAAATCATGGGCTCTTATCCGAGCGGCAAATGAAAGTTACAGATCAAGTCCCGGAATATATTCGCACGTTGATTCCATATGCGCCGGGAAAACCCATTGAAGAGGTGGAGCGCGAAATCGGTATTTTCAATTCGATCAAACTAGCATCCAACGAGAACTCGCTGGGGCCCTCGCCGTTGGCGCTTGACGCCATGCGCGAAAAATTGGCGCAACTCCATCTCTACCCGGACGGCGATTGTTTCTACCTGAAGCGCGGGTTGGCGGCGAAACTCAATGTAACGCCCGAGCAGCTGATCTTCGGTAACGGCTCCAACGAGATCATCGAGCTGGCAATCCGCACCTTTATGCGCCCAGGCGACGAAGCGGTTATGGCGCGCCAGGCGTTCGTTGTTTATAAGCTGATAGTGCAGGCGGTGGGCGGAATTTCGCAAGAAGTGCCGCTACGGAATTTCACCCATGATCTCGAAGCGATCGGCGCAGCCATCAGTGCCAGAACCCGAATCGTGTTTCTGGCCAATCCGAACAACCCCACCGGAACTATTTTTCGCACGGTAGCTTGGGAGAATTTTTTAAAGCAGATCCGGTCTGATGTTTTGATCATCGTCGACGAAGCCTACTTCGAGTACGTTGAAGCCGCCGATTATCCCAACTCGTTAGATTATCATCAGCAGGGCAAGACGTTGCTGACTTTGCGGACCTTCTCCAAACTCTATGGTCTTGCCGGTTTGAGAATCGGTTACGGCATTGCCGATAAGGAAATTATCAGCTTGATGCATCGGGTGCGGCAGCCGTTCAATGTGAATGCGCCGGCGCAGTGGGGCGCGTTGGCCGCCTTGGATGATCGCGAGCATGTGCGACGTAGCCTCGAAAACAACCAGCAAGGACTTAAGTATCTGACCGCGGAGTTTGCCAGGTTGGGTATTGAATACGTTCCGAGTCACGCCAACTTTATCCTGTTACGGGTCGGTAAGGGGGAAGATGTTTTCAATCGCCTGCTCGCTCAGGGCATCATCGTTCGACCAATGGCAGGATATCAATTTCCAGAGTACCTCAGGGTGACTATTGGAACGATGGACGAAAACCGAAAGTTTATCGATGGGCTCAGGAAAGCGGTTGGGGCGTAGCGTAAGACCGGCGATGCCTTATGGATTGCGCCGGCATCGGGTAAGGAAGTTTGATGGCTGTTATTTTTCGCAAGATGGTGGTGGCTGGTGTCGGACTGATCTGCGGGTCGTTGGCTCTGGACATGCGCCGGCACAAATTGGTGGACGAGATTATCGGTTACGGGCGGAGCGAAGTCAGTCTGCGCTGGGCTAAGAAGCAGGGGATTATCGACAGCTATTTTTTGCGCGAAGACGAGATCCCTGAGGATGTGAATTTTTTGATGATAGGCACGCCGGTGCAAACCAGCGTCCCGCTAACGGCGGCTTTTCTTCCCAGGTTGAAAGCCGGTTGCGTGATCAGCGATGTCGGCAGTGTCAAAGCCGAGATCGTTCGAGGCATGGACCGGTTGCTGCCGAAAAATATTTCGTTTGTTCCCGGCCATCCGATCGCCGGCAGCGAACAGTGGGGCGCGCGAGCGGCAAAGCCGGACTTGTTCCTGGGTCGCCGGACGATTCTGACGCCAACCAGGAAAACCGATAAGGCGGCGTTGAAAAAAGTTGCGATGATCTGGCGCAAGATCGGCGCCAAAGTCGAGCTTATGGATCCGGAAGTTCACGATCGCGTGCTCGGATTGATCAGTCATTTGCCCCACGTTCTGGTCTATGCTCTGGTGAATGCGCTGGAACGTTCGCCAGTGCCTGGTGTCGATCTGAAGTCCTATTGCGCCGGTGGATTCAAAGATTTTACCCGTATCGCTTCAAGCCGGCCGGAGTTGTGGCGCGACATCTGTTTGATGAACCGACAGGCTCTGGGCCAATCGCTTGGCGACTATATCAACAGTTTGAAGCAGATGAGGCGTTGGATCGCCGAAGGGCAAGGGGCTTTTTTGGAGAAAGAGTTTGCCCGCGCCAATGAGATTCGCCAAAAGATCGCCTGACGTTTGGTGGCAATGAAACGGGTCCTGCAAAGCAAAAAGCCGCTACACGGGGAAATCTCCGTTCCTGGCGATAAGTCGATCGGGCATCGCGCCGTGATCTTTGGCAGTATCGCCCACGGTTCAAGTCGCGTCAGCAATCTTTCCGGCGGCGAGGATAACCAGCGCACGGTCCAAGCATTCAAGGATCTGGGTGTGAAGATCTCAAGCGAAGGCGAAACGTTACATATCGACGGCAAGGGCTGGGAAGGACTGACGGCGCCGAAGACTACTATTGATTGCGGTAACTCAGGCACGACGATGCGTTTGCTTTCCGGGGTTTTGGCGGGCCGGCCGTTTACCACGATCCTTGACGGCGATCAGTCGCTGCGACGCCGGCCGATGCAAAGGGTGATCGAGCCGCTGAGCCGTATGGGCGCCAACCTCGTCGGCCGGGAAGGCAGAGAATTGGCGCCGCTAGAGATTAACGGAGGCAATCTTAAAGGCATCGAATATTCGATGCCGATTGCCAGCGCTCAGGTGAAGTCCGCTATCTTGCTGGCCGGACTTCAGGCCGAGGGAGTGACGATCATCGAAGAGCCGCAAAACTCGCGCAACCATACCGAATTGATGATTAAAGGTTTTGGCGGTGAAGTAGGGCTAGATGGGCGGCACGTTTCGGTTCAGGGAGGCCAAACACTTCATGGCAAAGACGTGCGCATACCTGGCGACATATCCTCGGCGGCATTCTTCCTGGTGGCCGCTGCACTGATACCGGCATCGCGAATTGTCGTGCGCCGCGTCGGTGTCAATCCCACCAGAGATGGTGTTATCGAGATACTTCGGCGCATGGGAGCGGAGATAGAACTGCTGAACGCCACGATGAGGCTCAAGGGTGTCGAGATCGGAGCGGAATTAGTGGCGCGCACCATCGATGAATATCCGATTCTTGCGATTGCCGCTGCTCTGGCGGAAGGTGACACAGTGATCAGCGGTGTCAAGGAGCTTCGCTTCAAAGAGTCAGATCGCATCTCGGCGATGAGCGAAGGATTGCGCAGGCTTGGCGTGGACGTGGAGGAACGCGAAGACGGCCTGACTATACGCGGCCGCGAGACACTCCAGGGGAATAAAGTGCGCAGCTTTGGCGATCATCGGATCGCTATGTCACTGGCCATCGCCGGGCTTTGCGCCGAAGGCGGGGTGGAAATTGACGATGCCCAATGCGTCGCTATATCGTTCCCGACGTTCTTCGATTTGCTCGATGAGATTTGTTTGCCATAGCGGTTCGTTAGCGGTAGTAGGTCAAGTGGGGCGTAAATGATTGTAGCGATCGATGGTCCTTCCGGCGCGGGAAAAAGCACCTTGGCAAAACGTGTCGCCAAGGAGTTACGTTTTACTTACCTCGATACCGGCGCCATTTACCGAGCGCTCGCCTTGAAGATATTGCGCCGGCGCGCGGATCTGACTGACGCCGCAGCCTTGCGTGCTATAGTACAGGATAGCGACATCGATCTCCGAGGTAGAAATGGTCAGCTTCAGGTGATTCTCGACGGCGAGGATGTGTCGGCCTTGATTCGAACTCCTGAAGTTAGTCAGATGGCGTCCAAAGCGTCTGCGATTCCGA
>JAJONK010000002.1 GCA_021323355.1 Deltaproteobacteria bacterium | reverse complement strand
AGGGTTCGGCCTACAGCGAGTCCGGAGCCATTTAGCGTGTGAACAAAATTCGGCTTCCCTTTCTCCTTGCGATAACGGATTTGCGCGCGACGGGCTTGAAAATCCTCGCAATTCGAACAGGAACTAATCTCACGATACGTGTCCTGCCCCGGCAGCCACACTTCAATGTCGTAGGTTTTTGCGGAGGCAAATCCCATATCGCCGGTACAAAGTTCTACGACGCGGTAAGCCAGTTCAAGTCGCTTTAAAACTTCTTCAGCGTTCTCTACCATGGTCTCCAACTCATCATAGGAAAATTCCGGCTCGCAGAGCTTCACCATTTCGACTTTATTGAACTGATGTTGCCGAATCAGCCCACGCACATCTTTGCCGTAGGAGCCCGCTTCACGGCGAAAACACAGAGTCGCGGCTGTATACTTTATTGGCAATACCTCACGTTGGAGTACCTCCTCGCGGTGAACGTTCGTGAGAGGCACTTCGGCGGTCGGGATCAAGAAATATTCCGGACTCTCAATCTGAAACAGATCCTCTTCGAATTTCGGGAGATTGCCGGTTCCCGTAAGCGCAGCGCGGTTCACCAGCGTGGGCGGAATGATTTCTTTGTAGCCGTGTTCCCGCGTATGCAGATCCAGCATGAAATTAATCAACGCACGCTCAAGCCGCGCAGCCGCGCCCTTATAGATCACGAAACGTGCCCCGGCCAGTTTTGCGGCGCGCTGGAAGTCCAAAATGTCTAGCTCCTCGCCGATTTCCCAGTGATTTCTCGCAGGAAAAACAAACTTCGGCGGCGCACCCCAGCGGCGAACTTCTCTATTGTCATCTGAATTCTTGCCGACCTTAACATTGGCGTGAGGAAGATTCGGCACGGTTAACATGAACTGTTCGAATCCTGCTTCTACTTCCGCCAGCGGCTTTTCTCTACCACGAATTTCCTCACTAAGTTGCTCAACTTCGCGCATCAACTCCGTGGCATCTGCGCCGTTTTTTTTCAATTTGCCAATCTCACCGGAGAGTCGATTTTTCTGCTCTTTGAGCTTTTCCAATCTACTCAACACATCGCGGCGTTGCCGGTCGAGCGAGAGAAATTCTCCCCAATCAATTTCTATACCGCGGGTTGCCATCCGCTTTTTCACTTGCTCCAGATCATCCCGCAGCAGCCTTATGTCTAACATTTCAATTGTCTCTAGATTAGCTCGAATGCGTTCTCAATGTGTTCCACAGATGGCTGGGCTCCAGGCCAGGAAATACCAACGACATCGAACCTGGCCTCACGCTGACTGAGCTTTTTCGCGCTTAAAAAGAACTGCGCCGCGTAAATCATTTTCTGCTGCTTCCTAACTTCGACAGCTTCCAGCGGCGTCCCGTATCGGATTCCCGTGCGCGTCTTCACTTCGACAAAAACGATCACCCGCTGGTCCAACATAATGAGATCCAGCTCTCCCGCGGCGCATCGATAGTTGCGCTCGACGAGCTTGTAACCTTTCTTTCTCAAGAAGATCTCGGCAATCCGCTCACCCTCTTTACCTAATATGAGTTTTGCTTTCTTTAGGATCACGGAATGACGAACGGCAAATCTAGATCGGTTTCAAGCTCTAGCGAGCACATCGCGCGGACCGGCCTGAAGCTTCGGCGATGAATCGGCGATGGCCCAAATCGCCGCAAAGCTTCCATATGTGCGACGCAGCTATATCCCTTGTGATGCGCAAAGCCGTACTCGGGATAACTTTTATCGAGTTCGACCATCATCGTGTCACGCGCGACTTTAGCGACAATCGAGGCGGCAGCAATCGAGACACAAAGCTGATCGCCTTTTATGATGGTTCTCTGAAACGGCAGTTGTTTGAAAACCGCGTTCATCTGAAACAACTCGGCCGGGATCTTTTGGTTCCCGTCGATGAGCAAACAATCGGGCGCCGGCCGCAAGGCGCGAAAGGCCTTGACCATTGCAAGCAAACTCGCCTGGAGAATATTGATCCGATCGATCTCCTCAACCTCAACAACACCCACGCCCCAGCATAGCGCTGACTCTCTAATTGTCGGCAGCACACTTTCGCGCTGCTCCGCTGTTAACATTTTCGAATCTCTAATGGCGGAATGCGTGAAACCCTGCGGCAGCACGACTGCCGCGGCTACCACCGGCCCTGCCAAAGGGCCTCGACCCACTTCATCCAGTCCGGCGACGCACTTAAAGCCATGCGAGTATGACTGTCGTTCAATGGCGCCCTGCTTTACAGGCCGGTCGAAGTCTTCCGACAGGATGAATTGTTTGCCACCCATTGTCTTTCCCTTTTAGCCAAAAGAGAAAACAACTGCAAATAAGAAGGTTCATTAAGGCGATTCAATTCACCGCAACGGATACGTTGTTGGAGAGATCCGCCTTTGCAAAGCATAGATGCGTCACATCTACGATTCGCATTGGAATTGACGGTGTCCATGTGTTAGAAAATCTCGATGCTTACACGCGAAGACGTTGCACAAATAGCGCTACTGGCCCGCTTGCGCTTGCTGCCTGAGGAACTAGATCAGCTAACTGTCGAGCTTCAGAGTATTTTGCAGTACATGGATAAACTCCGGGAGCTGGATACCTCGGAAGTAGAGCCTTTCACGCAGGCCGTAGACACAACCAATGCACTTCGAGAGGATGTGGTTACCAACATCTCTGACCCAGATAGAATATTGTCGAATGCGCCCGCAAAGGCGAGGAGCTTTTTTAAAGTTCCAAAAATCATCGAATGAATTTATCCTCAATGACGCTTGATGAAGCCAGCGATAAACTGCGTAAGCGCGAAGTTTCGTCGCAAGAGCTGACTGAAGCCGTTTTCCAACGCGTTGCGCAAACGGACGGTATTATCCGCTCCTACATCACCCTTTGCCGTGATACGGCCATCGCGCAGGCAAAAGAAGCCGATAGAAGGCTCAGGCAGGGACCATCCGCTTCTCCTTTACTGGGAATCCCGATCGCGCTTAAAGATAATTTGCTGACCCAGGGTTTAAGGACAACCTGCGCGTCAAGGATATTGGAGAACTTTATTCCCCCTTATGATGCTACTGCCGTGGCAAAAGTTCGTTCGGCTGGCGCGGTAATTACCGGCAAGACGAACCTGGATGAGTTCGCAATGGGTTCATCTGCTGAAAACTCCGCGTTCTTCTCAACGCGCAATCCCTGGGACGTGGAACGCGTACCCGGAGGATCTTCAGGTGGATCCGCAGCATCGGTGGCCGCTGATCAATGTATAGCAGCAATAGGAACTGACACCGGAGGTTCGATTCGTCAACCAGCGGCTTTCTGCGGCATCGTTGGGATGAAACCAACCTACGGCCGGGTTAGCCGCTACGGGGTAATCGCCTTTGCTTCTTCCATGGATCAAGTAGGTCCGATGACGAAGGACGTTCGCGATTGCGCGCTGCTGCTCGAAACAATAAGCGGGCACGACCCGTCGGACTCAACATCGGTCAAACTCCCCGTTCCATCGTACTCGCAATCGTTAACCGGCGAAATTGCCGGGTTACGTCTGGGTATTCCCAAGGAATATTTCACCGCGGGATTACAGTCGGCCGTTGATGAGGCCGTTATAAACGCCATTCGTCAGCTTGAAAAGCGCGGCGCCATTATAGAAGAAATCTCATTACCGCATACCGAGTACGCCGTGGCCGTGTACTACATCATCGCAACTGCGGAGGCCAGCTCAAACCTAGCCCGCTATGATGGAATGCGCTATGGCCAGCGCGCTGTCGGCAGCGATTTAACCGAAACCTATATGCTAAGTCGAGCACAAGGGCTTGGGCCAGAGGTGAAGCGACGGATTATGCTTGGCACCTATGCACTTTCAGTCGGATATTACGACGCCTACTATCTGAAGGCACAAAAGGTTCGCGCTTTGATCCATCGGGATTTTGACGCGGCGTTTAAACATTGCGACGCCATTATCACTCCCACGTCGCCCACCACGGCGTTCAAGATCAGCGAGAAAATACAAAACCCGCTTGAAATGTATCTATCAGACATCTGCACGATTTCGATCAACCTCGCCGGTGTGCCGGCGATCTCTGTACCCTGCGGTCTGGACGGTGAAGGATTGCCGATCGGAATGCAGGTTATCGGAAAACCTTTTGACGAGGCGACCATCTTGGGCATCGCTTACGCTTACGAACAACAAACAGAGTGGCACAGGAAAAAACCCGCTTTATCTGCGGCATGAAATACGAAACCATCATCGGACTTGAAGTTCATGCTCAACTTCTGACCGACTCGAAAATTTTCTGCGGCTGCTCCACCAGATATGGTGCGGCACCAAACCACAATACTTGCCCCGTCTGCGCTGGATTTCCTGGTGCCTTACCGGTTTTGAACAAAAAGGTTGTAGAGTTTGCCGTACGGGCCGGGCTCGCGATGAATTGTAAAATCGCCGGCTACAGTCGCTTGGCTAGAAAAAATTATTTCTATCCTGATTTGCCCAAAGGCTATCAGATTAGCCAGTACGAACTTCCGATCTGCACCAACGGCTACATCGATATCAGCGTGGAGGGCTCTACGAAACGGGTTCGTTTAACGCGGATCCATATCGAGGAGGATGCGGGAAAAAATATTCACAATGCATATGATGACTCGAGTTTGATCGATCTAAACCGTTCCGGAGTGCCGCTGCTGGAGATTGTCAGTGAACCCGATATCCGCGATGCTGCCGAAGGCGTAACGTATCTGAAAAGCTTACGTGCAATTCTTCGGTATCTGGCAGTCTGCGATGGTAACATGGAGGAAGGCAGCTTTCGCTGTGACGCAAACATTTCGGTACGCACCATTGGAACCGAGGACTTAGGAACCAAAGTTGAAATCAAAAACCTGAACTCCTTTAGAGCCATTGAGAAAGCGCTGCAGTATGAGACAGAACGCCAGATTGATACGCTTTCGGAAGGTGGAACCTTGGTTCAAGAAACGCGGCTGTGGGACGAGAACAACGAGCAAACTCGCTCGATGCGATCTAAGGAGTCGGCTCACGATTATCGATATTTTCCGGACCCTGATCTGTTACCGATCAATCTAGATGAAGCATCGATTCAAAAACTCCGTAGCACTTTGCCTGAGCTTCCCGACGAGCGAAAAGTACGTTTTATGTCGCAGTATGGACTTCCGCCCTATGATGCCGAGCTGCTCACCAACCGCAGAGATGTTGCCGACTATTTTGAGACCGCGATTACCATTTGCCCGAATGCCAAAGCGCTGAGCAATTGGATAATGGGTGATCTGTTCCGCCTCCTAAAAGCACGGAAGCTCGATGAACAGCTCCGAATCGACAATTGGCCGCTCCAGCCGACACAATTGGGCGAGTTGGTGCAACTGATCGATCAAGGCAAAATCAGTGGAAAAATCGCGAAAATGATCTTTGATGCCTTGCTCGATACGAGCGAATCGCCGCAGCTCATTATAACCGCACGCGGCTTGGAGCAGGTCTCAGATCCCGCAAGCCTAGAGAGGTCAATAGACCAGGTTTTGACGAACCATGCGAAACAGGTCGCGGCTTATCGCGGCGGTAATGAAAAAATTTTCGGCTTTCTTGTGGGACAAGTCATGAAAGCTTCACAAGGGAAAGCTAATCCGCAAAAGGTCAATGAATTATTAAAAGCAAAACTTTCTTGAATCATCGATTCAAACAGAGCTGTTTAAGCTAGATATTAGGTTGAAAAAATTACGGTAGAGAAGAACGAACCTCCGGCCGATAAGCCTGGGGAAGATTGAGAATGATTCCGATTAGCCCATTATCACGAATGCTTTTAAGTTGCCGCTCAGCCTCATCTCGTAGTCGAAAATTTCCAACACGTACTCTTAATGATTCGCCTGCGCTAGCTTCAGTCATGGAGACAGCATAGCCGCGCTGTTCGAAAGTGTCTGCCCAACTCCGTGCTTCAGAGCGATCCTTAAAGGCTAATTGAATAATGTAACCCTCAAGAGCTTTCGGCATAGGTTTCATGAGGGGTTTAATTTCCGGTAGGTGTTCCATATGTTTGCCGTGCACAGGTACAGCTTGCTGTTCAACAGTCTCTGCCTCACCGCTTTGCAGCTCTGACGCTGTGATCGGCGCCGGCGCCGCCTTCTCCGGATGTGCGGGTTTCGGATTTATCTTCGTAAGTAATGCTATGTCGCCTAGCAGCTCGACTTCGCTGTCAGGCTTTGAGGTTGTAGCAGACGATGACGGCACTTCATTCGCTCCAAGTGCAGGAAGTGCATGTATTCCCAAATCCGGTTGTGAAGCTTCATTTGGCCGCGCTTCTCCCATTGCAGCCTGACGCTGAGAACCGGCCATGTCCGGACGCATTTCGTTTTGTTCTTTTTCTTTAGGTATTCCAACCAAGCTTCTCAAATCGGGTGTTTTTTCTTCTTTCCTTTTAAGCTGAAGCTTTGACTCTAGCGCTTTCGCTTCGACTTTCGGGTGGGAAAACTCCACGGCACTGGGAGTGGCTCGCGTTGTCTCAACGACACCCGTCGGGGGCATGGGATCCTGATCAAATTGGGCTGCTGATTCTTTGGCAGAACCTATTCCAACCGCCTCGATTTTCTCGCCAACAATCGGACTGATCTTTCCCTCGGGAATGATCTCTTCCTTAGTCCCTAGACTCCCATTCGGAGTTGTCGTTTTACGGCCAGTTTCGCTTTCAGAAGCTGAGATAGCTTTCTTCTTCACCCCAACTGAGCTTTCCCCGTCATTCGCCGGATTGACAACTTCATTATGGCCCGGCTTCTGTGCTAGCACCGGATTCTGGTCCGGTTTTGCTTTGGGCGGCTCCGGCAAGAGAACTTGTTCCTGAATCGGTGCACGTACGTCGGGCGTGGGCCGTTGCGCACGGAAAGACAAAAGGTTCGCCTGGCCCTCCGGCTCCATAACGAAAATAACTGCCTCAGCCAGGAGCGTATTCTCACCTAAATCCTGTCTTAAGAATGCCCTTACTTTCTCCTTGGGCAAATAGACGATCGCGCGCTCCGTGCTCATGCGGGAGCCCAGAATTCGCCAGGTAAAATTCAAGCCGTAACCGGACAGCTCTCTATCGTTATAAATTTCGGAATCACTCGCGAGGATCACAAGCAACTCTCTGCCATAGAGGGAAAACAGCCGCGCCACTTTTTCGCTGTACTCCCCTGCCTCGAAGTTCTCCCCCGTTCCAAGCACAACCTCAAGGAAACGTTCGTCAGGAAATTTAACTGCAGAATGCGTAAAAAAGCCCATCCCTCCTGCCGAACCAAGATTGTTCGCAAATTGCAACTTTGACGTTTTTGGATTCGCCATGATCATTTCGATCAAACGATCTAGCTTCTCTTGGTACTTCTCCCCCAGATAGCGGGCTTTCTGAGTGCTATAATGCGACGCGGGCGTAGCAATTAGGCTGGCAGCGGAAAGCTGTCGCTTTGTATCACGATCTTGAATTGTGCAACCGCTAACCACTATCGCAAATATCATCCACAAGAGAGCCATCCATGCACCGCGTACTTTTAACAGCATTCCTCGCTCCTCTAACTTCGACTCGAATCGCCGAGAACTTTGCTTGACAGGGGTCCTTCTTAAATTATAATGAAACGGTTTTATGAAGAATATATCAACAAGATAGTTGCAAATTACCGCAAAGACAATCTTTTTTTGACACAACGAGATTAATTATGGCAATTGGCGAATTACTTAGAGCTAGGGGCATTATAACCGACGAGCAACTGCAGACTGTGCTACGGCAACAGAAGATCGCCGGCGGTCGCCTCGGCGATAATCTTATTTCGCTCGGATACATTAGCCGCGAGAGTTTAGATGGCATTCTTCACGAGCCCCCGCACATTCCAAAAACCGCTGACGAAACCGGGCTAGAAGGCAACTTTCTACTTAATTGTCTTTTGCGGACGATGTACGTGTCGGCACTGCAAACTATCCCGGAGGTTTCCGAACACATCAAGTTAACTCGAGCTGTGGTCGAAGAACTGCTTACGATAGCCAAAAAGGAAGCTCTTGTAGAAATTCGTGGACCGTCGGAAAAAAACCCCAACGTTATGCGTTATGCGCTTACGAATGCTGGTAAGGAGCGCGCTAGTGAGGCCCTGCGGCTTTGCGAATACATTGGACCGATTCCCGTGCCGCTGCAGACCTATCAGCTGCAGGTGCAAAAACAGACGATCACAAATGAAATCGTCAGCATAGATAAACTTAAAAAGTCGATGTCTCACCTAGTTTTGTCGGAGGAAGTCGTCAGAAGACTCGGGCCCGCATCGAACTCAGGCAGAGCAATCTTGATCTACGGTGCTGCCGGGAACGGCAAAACTGCTATGGCAGAAGCTCTAATAAGCGCCTTCGAGCAAGCGGTTTACATTCCTTATTGCATCGAAGCAGATGGCCAGATTATCAAAATCTTCGATCCTTCCGTTCACGTCCCGTTTGGCCCGGAGCAGCCAGCCATCGGCAGCGACAAGCATCCTATGTTTTTGCCTCACCTCCCCTATGATCCTCGCTGGGTCCGCTGTAGGAGACCCTATATTATTTCCGGAGGTGAATTGACGTTAGCAATGCTCGATTTGGACTTCGATATTCATTCAAAATACTATGAGGCGCCCCTTCAGATGAAGGCAATTGGCGGAATATTCGTTATCGATGACTTCGGACGTCAGCGTGTGCGACCTCATGAACTATTGAACCGTTGGATTTTTCCTCTGGAGCGTAAACTCGATTACTTGACGCTTCATACGGGCAAAAAGTTTTCCGTACTGTTCGATCAGCTTGTCATCTTTGCCACCAATTTTCCACCAGAAGAACTTATGGATGCAGCGCAGTTACGCCGTGTTCATTACAAGATTAAGATCAGCCCACCCACCGCAGACGAGTACAGAGAGATATTCCAGCGCGTCTGTGAATCTTATGGATTAGAGTTTTCGGAAGAGATCATTGCGTATCTGCTCAACTCATTTTACATCAAGCACAAAGTTCCCTTTGCCGGATTTCACCCGAGATTCATCGCCGAGCACGTCATCGCTGCCTGCAACTATTTGGGCACTCAGCCACGTATTACGCGTCAACTGCTTACCGATTCACTCGAAAACATGGTGGTTCTGCCTAATTCCTCCCCCTCTAAAGAGTAATCACCTAATGTCGAGACAGCTGGCTCTACTCATCTATTCAATTAACTCTTCCGTCTCCGGCTTATCCAGACTTTTGGAGGCCCGTGACTGTTTTATCCACGAAACGCGCTCCCTTGAAGAAGCCGAGCACGCGTTCAACGCGTTTCCAATTGATCAGTTGAAGTTTGTCTTCGCAGATCTAACACTTTGTCGTAGTAACACATGGCCTCGGTTCTTGGATAGGATCTACCAACTCGGCACGCAAGTGACTCTGGTTTGTTATCATCCCCAGAATACGCACGCGCTTTACACTCTCTTGGGGCAAGCCAGCCACCCTTCAACCGATTTGCTTACGCCGCACGCAATTAAGTTACCTCTGATGATCGGCGAAACCCCCCAGTTCTATGAAGTGCTAAACCTGGCGAATCGATATGCTATGCACGACATCACCGTTCTCATTACCGGTGAAACTGGGACAGGCAAGGAGGTCATGGCCCAATATATACATTCAAGCGGTTCTCGGGCGACGAAGCCGTTTGTTGCTTGTAACATGACTGCGATTCCTGAAACTCTCGTCGAAAGTGAACTCTTCGGTTACGTGCGAGGCGCGTTTACGGGCGCGGAAAAGAACAAGAAGGGACTCATTGAAGCTGCCGAGGGCGGCACGCTTTTTTTGGATGAAATCGGCGAGCTCGCGCCGGCCATTCAGCTGAAACTTCTGCGCTTCCTCGAAACTCGTCAGTACTATCGTGTAGGCGAGTCAACGCCAAAATCCAGCGACGTCAGAATCGTTGCTGCCACCAATAAAGAGCTCGAGGAGGCCATTCAGGGAACGGGATTTCGAAAGGATTTGTATTTTCGCCTTAACAGCGCTCGCATCATTCTCCCCCCTCTACGAGGCCGCAAAGAAGATATCATTCTGATGGTTGCAAACTTCGTCTATCAAGCTTGTAAGCAATTCCACAAGCCGCTCAAAAAGCTGAGCAGTTCGGCTAAGGCCTTATTCCTAGACTATCCGTGGCCAGGCAACATCAGGGAACTTAAAAGCGTCGTTGAAAGTGCCGCGATGGTTTCGGATGGTCAATACATCACAATCGCCGATTTACCGATGAACCTGCAGCACTATGCGACCGGACACCGAGAGGAGATCGGAACCAAGGCGATCAAAAATATCGAGGAAGGTGAGAGAATTCTAATTGAGGATGCGCTCCGGCAAACCAACGGTAATAAAGCCAAAGCCGCCGAAGCCCTCGGCATATCAACACGCACACTCTACCGAAAGATCGAAAGGTTCGAGCTCTTGCAGGAATAATCAGATACATCAGCCAACTCTGGCTTAGGAGCCCCACCGTTCTTTTCTAAAGTTCGACTCAAGTCTCAGTTCCGCTGCTTAGGTCAACTGAAACTTGTAAAATCCTTCTCGTACCACTTTAGAATTTGAGATTCCAAAATCAGTTTGCCGATGGGCGAACCCGTTCCTTCATTATCTTCACCTGCTGAAGAGTGTGGCATGGACTTTCCAAGAGCCCTAAGTACATACAGAACAACCCTGTACACAATTTGGTTTAGGTGAACAGAACTGGGGGAGTTATCTAGCAATTATAGGAAAAGGCTGTATCGATCTACGTGAAACTACGAACATTTTACCCATGACGTTCATGGCAACTCTTTTGCTTTCAATAGCTTATCCTCTACGCCTGAGAAAAGGCCAACTAGCATCTTCTGAGTTGAAATGTTGTCAGCAAAACAAGATGAAAACCGCGCGGGGCCCACGGCTTCGAGGGTAAGCTCACCGAGCGCCGGAAGCGTAGGGAAAGTAGTCAACTCCATTCAGGGTCTGCAGCAGCGACTGAACGACTACACTTTGGAAGAGGTATCCGCCGCGGAAAATAGGTCACGCACTTTACTGCTTGGTCTTTTGAACTTGCAGTCACGTGTTGGATCTCTCGTTGCAATTAAGCGATCCATGACTGTGGTGTACGAAGCCGTCGAGAAAACAGCATCTGAAGACATAAAGCTAAGCGTCATCGACACCTCGGGCAAACCCATCCACCTGCGCGACATCATTCAGGCCAGTAACCTGATCAAGTTTCCGGGACTCAAACGAACTTTGCCTAAGAGACCCGAACATACTGTAACTACTGCTTCCCCTTCTGGTGAGACAATATCCGGAGCGATGGATACATCGCAATCAATCAGAGACGTCATTAGACAAGACTCGGTCGCAGATCGCCGCGAAGCAACAGATTCGCCGGAAGAGCCGGCATTCGTCTTCGGCACGACTGAAATCGAAGGAGCCTCAGGAATTCCCTCAACGGAGTTTTCATGGGACAAAGATTCCGATTCCGTCAAAACCATTGGCGATAGCATTCGGTACGAACACGAACTCCAAACAACCGCAGTACGATCGGCAAGCGAGAAAATCAACAAGCCACAGTCGGATATAAGCGTTCCCGAGTTCGCCCCAAAATTACCGCTGCCGGAAGAGCCGAATACACCCATATCGACGGCGCTTGTTCCAACTGGCGGCGATTTTGATCAGCGGCTTTTAGATGATCTCATCAAAAATTACGGCGAGTTTTTTAGCTCGTCTGATTCGCCCTCGAAGGTTGTGCCGCGGGCTCATATCGACACTGTCGAGGCGGGCAGCAAACCCATCATCCTTGAGAAGCCGGCCGTTGAAAGTCCAAAAAACAAAACAGCACGGACTTCACCTTTGAAAAAGGAAGGGGACATCGATCGCGAGTTGAAAAAGATCATCAAGGATTATGGGGAATACGACATTTACTCACATAAGAATCGGATTAACCTAAAGTTTGCCGGGGTGGGCGCATTCTTACTATTAGTCGCAGTTCTTTCCGGCTTCTATTTCCTGTCATCATCGAAATCACAAGAGCCATCGAGTCCACCCGCAGCCGCCGAATCCGTCTCAAGAACTTCGGATGAGAACACTTCCGGAATGCGCGAGTTGAAACAAGCGGCAAAAGCCAGTGAAACAAAGACAAACAGTAAGTCTCCGAATGTAAAAAAATAAGAAAGAAGGCTGAACATTTATGAAGAACGAACTGCAAAATCTCACTGAAGATATTTCCCGCCTATATGAAGAAATCACCCAGAAAACCGAATCGCTGGGACAGATTGATAGCATCACTCGGCTTTATGATGAGTTACAAACTCAATTGCTAGGTATCTCGACCGAGGAGGTCGATCTCCTCCAAACACAGATTAAGTCGACGTTGGAACAGATGGTCGGAATCAGCAAGAGCCTTGGCGTAATAAAGGCGCTGAAAATCACGCTGAACAGCAACGATGAAGTCCTGGAGAGTGTAAAGAAGACTCAGACCAATACGACCACACGGCGTTCGTTGGAAGATCGTTAGGCCTTCACCCTTATACCGGGAATAGAGATGCAAGGAAACCTCTCACAAATCAGCCTGAATGATATTTTGATGCTCGCTACCGGCGGCAAGAAGTCCGGCGTTCTTAAACTCTCTCGCGGAAAGGAGACAGTAGAAGTTTATCTCGTCGATGGCAGCATTATTCACGCCACATGTCCAATCGGGGATGGAGAAAAGGCCCTACTGTATCCGGTAACGTGGGGAGAAGGTAACTTCGCTTTACTGCCTGCAGGAACTCCGCCGTCAGCGACCATAAAGAAGTCGTCATCCGAAATCCTCGACGAAGTGAAGGCAATGAGTCGCGAATGGGAGAACATTCTCGAAGTCATTCCGTCCGGGAAGACCATTCTTCGTATAGCTGATTTGGGTGAGGAACAAAACGGTCCGGTAACTGTCCCCCACGTTGGCTGGCGAGTGCTCAGCAAAATCGACGGCAACCGCTCAGTTCAGGAAATCGCCGAAACTCTTAGAATCCCTTATGCCTATACGGCCAAAGTTATCTTCAACCTACAAAAGTCCGGCTTGGTTGAAATTGTTGCACCATCGTCTCGACCGGCAACTGATTTGGTCCCGGCACCGGCAATGGGCCGCGTCGTAGAACTCCTCACTGAGATTATGGGTCCCATGGCATCGCTCGTCGTACGCGATCAAATCGAAGCACTCGGTGAGACGCAATCTCAATTTCCGGAATCCAAGCTCCATGATCTGATTGAACATGTCGCTAAGGAAATCGGCGACGTAAAGCTCCGGCAGAAGTTTGAAGACTCTGCCTATCAGGAGATCTCCACTCTCAAACGATTCTAGTAATCCTGCAATCGATTCGGAGGAATGATGTCACAAGAATCCATCTCAATTGAGACGACAAAGGTCAATAAGCCGCTGAATATATCATGGCAGGGAGGCGGCCTCAGGTGGAAGATCAGCGTTGCATTTAGCGGCTTAATTCTACTGCTCGGAGTGCTGGTCATTGGGATTGTCTATTTCATGACGGATAAAGCTTTGCACCGACAAGTTGACCTTCGCGCGATGGCAATCGCCACCAATTTAAGTGACGCCTCAGCGGCTTATGTATCCCGGCGGAACACACTTGAATTGGACGTCTTGATTGCGAAATACGGTCGTCTCGATGGTGTGGCGTACGCCTATATCCAAGACCCCAAGGGAGAGATCGTCGCGACAAGTCTTCAGCCGTTTCCAGCCGAACTAAAAGATCTAGCCGCGGTAGAACGTCGCACGGCCAATTCGCGAGTGACGAACATTCGCGGAAAATCGATTTACGACACTCGGGTTCCCCTTCTTGAAGGTCAGCTCGGCACCGTTCATGTAGGCCTTTGGGCGGATTCAGTCCAGGCAGACGTTCGTGGGACGGTATTCACTATCATTACTTTGATCGCCGGGTGCCTTGCGGTTGGTATTGTTCTCGCGCTTCTGCTCGCCGCAAAGGCGATTCGACCTCTACTGGATTTGAAGGCAAGCGCGGATGAGATTAGCCGGGGACAGCTGGACACGCCGGTCACAATCCAATCTACAGACGAGATCGGCGAGCTGGCGCGATCACTTGAGCGCATGAGAGCAAGCCTCAAAGCGGCAATGGTCAGATTGAATCGCGAATAGGTGTTCGGAGGACTCGATAACATGGAGGATCCAAAATGCTGCAATTTATCAAACAGACCTTAACAAAAGCGCTTACAGTAACTGCCTTAGCTGCGCTCCCTTTCGGCGCTGTGGTGAGCGACACGAACTCTGCAGAAAGTACCGCAACCCAACCGCTCAGAAAAGTGATGATCGGCTATAGCGCCATTTCACCAAGTCAAGCGCCCGCTTGGATCGCACAGGATCAGGGATTTTTCCGCAAGTACGGCCTGGACTCACAGCTTCTTTTCGTTGAGGGAGGGAGCCGGACCGTTCAAACGCTTATATCAGGTGATGTGCTCGCCGCTCAGGTAGCAGGGTCATCTGTGCTTCAAAGCAATCTACAAGGGTCCGGAGTCGTAATGGTTGCCGGATTTCTCAATACGATGGATTATAAGTTGATCGTATCGCGTGACATTACCCGACCGGATCAACTCAAAGGCAAGATAATGGCAGTCAGTCGCATTGGCTCTTCTTCGGACTTTGCAACTCGGTATGCGCTTGAGAAATATGGATTAGCGCCGGATAAGGATGTCGCTATTGTTCAGATCGGTAGTCAACCAGCCCGCTTCTCAGCCTTAGAAAGCGGCAAAATACACGGCGTTATGATCGCTATCCCATTGACTGCTAAAGCAAAAAGGATGGGGCTGAACACTCTGGCGGACCTTCAAATGCTCGGACTTGAATACCAGCATACCGGGCTGGCCTTTAGTCAAGACACCATCAAAAAACAACCGGAGCTCGTTCGCAACGTCTTAAAAGCTTTTGTCGAGAGTATTCATTTCATGAAGACCCGCCGGCAAGAGACAATTGGAATTTTGGCGAAGTATCTGAAATCCGACGATATGGAAGCTTTAGATGAAGCCTACGACTCTGTTCTCAATTCGCTGATTCCAGAAAAGCCCTATCCAACAATTAAAGGAATTCAAATCATGCTCCGCGAAATGGGTATCAAAGAACCCGCAGCTCGAAGTGCGCGCCCTGACCAGTTCGTAGATCTGACATTCATGAAAGAACTCGACAGTTCTGGGTTCGTTGATCATCTGTATAAGACCCAAAGCCTTGCTAAAGCAGCGCCACGCGCTATTCCTGCGCCGGTGGTAGTTGCCGCCAAGGAGAAGCCCTTAACCGTAGATACGAAGGTAAAACCGGCCGCAGTAGAGAATACACCTAATGAGGTCGCTAAGGTCATCGCACCGGCGCCAGAAAAGACGCAGCTCTCAGTTGCTGGTACTGCTAAGCCGCTCAAACCCGCCAGTTCGGTCGATCAGCACTACGTCGTCAAAGTCGGCGATACCCTCAGCAAATTGGCTGAGCGCTTCTACAATTCCACATCTAAATGGGAGAAGATTTTTGAAGCAAACCGAGAAAATCTCAAAAATCCTAATTACATCTATGTGGGAATGAAGCTGGTAATTCCTGCTGACGATCAGGCTAGCTAATTCAGCAGAAGAGCCATCGAACAAAGGGGCCGAACGGATTGATACCGTTGGGCCCCCTTTTGTCTTTGGGCTAATAAGTTAATCTTCGGGTCTAGGTTCGGAGTACGAGCTTGGCTTCGGCCCCCACCGCAACCTTTAGCGACTTTTACTAAGTCAAAACTTCAGGTCCTGAAATTCCTCAATAACGCGAAAATTCTTTTGCAACCGCTCCAGGTTCTCGCCGATCTGTTCAATGCTCTCATAGTTCACGTTGCCTAGAAACTCCCCCGCTTCAGCCAAATACTTAATTTTCTTTGGTTCGATTTTCATCAACCTGGCTGCGGTCGCGTCCACTGCTACAAGATCTTCACCAAAAATCAAAACACCGCTATCTATTGCCTGGCCTTGTAGAGGTCCATTCCCTTCCATCCCAACGATGCCATCGACAATCGCAAACTGCCGAACGGGTAGCGAGCTATTGATATCCAAAATGCTATTGTGTATCCCCTGCCAGTGAAGAATGTTTTTGGGCCAGCCATAGACCGAGCCCGGAACCACACCGAACATGTTTTTCAACGATAGCGTGACCCCCGCCCAATGATGTGTTTTTAACTTGGGCATCGATACTAGTAGATCGGCATTGTAGAGAGTCTCCGGCAGATAAAGCTGCTCCAATTTAGTAAAACTACTAAGCAGGCGCGTCGCCCGTACATCGTCGCTATTCAAATCAACGTAAGGAACACGGTGCTCCTTTATTACGCCGTAAATGCCAGACGCGGTGAGAAGGTACTCGTTGTCACGACGATGTCCCGGGCCTTCAGCGACCAAGACTTGTCGGGCGCCGAGCGTCCGAAAGCAATCTATGGCAGCTTCGATAACTAGCGGATTAGTATTGATAACCCCATGGGGGTCAAATTCGACAAGATTCGGCTTGAGAACGATTGTTTTTCCTCTTACCTCCAACCCGCAAAGCTTGACCCCTTTGGTTATGATCTCCCGCAGCGATAAGTCATAGCGCAAGGCTTGCAGAACCGCCACCTGGGATATCCTCTCTTTGCGAAATGCTTCTGCGCGCCACCTATGACTCTGACCACAGCCGCCAACGAAGGGAGTGACGGTGGCAAGCGTTGAATACTTGAGGAAGCTTCGCCGACTTATCATGGTCTACAATCTAAAAGCTTTGACATGATCGACCGAGGCAACAAGGGCTAATGCAAGTGTTTTCGTTTCACCGAGAAAGCCCGTTGTTTGAAACCGTTTTTCGATTTGTCGCTTCCATCCGGATGTCTCGTCGCCATAGATAGACAAGCAGATAGTTCCCCAACATAACGCTAATCCGGAATCGGTTTCTTGCATCATCTTTCGCAGCGCACTGACACTTTCCTGATTAGCTTGATTGAGTTGTTGGTCTTGCAAGGCAATCAATGCCACCGCCGTCACGTCAGGATAAGGCCACAGCGCATCGCCAAAAACCTTCGAGTTACCATAGTTCCAGCCGCCGCCACTGCACATACGATCATAAATCATCATCTCGCCTTGCTGAATTCGTTCCTCTAGATTTGTGGCGGCAACATGGGTTCGTGCTTGCTTCAAGGCAACAAGAGCGTAGCTGGTGGGCTCAACCCAACTAAATGTTCGCGGAACCCAAGCCCATCCTTTCAGATCCGGATTCAAAGCAACGGTATTACTATGAGATACGAATGCCCCAATTAACCGAGCCAGTACGCCTGGGGTCCTACCCTCCTGTTTCAACAGCCAATCAGACGCCGTCCTCGTTTTTAGCTGATATTCCCGGAATCGGTTTAGCGCTATGATCGCCAGAGCAGTCGTCCAAGAAGCCTCATTTGTAGAATCACTGAGTGGCCAACTGCCATCCGCGCGTTGACGTTGAAGCAGCCAGTCCAAGCCTCGTTTTGTGCTTGCCACCGGCTGCTTCGCTCCGAGACTGTCCAAAGCCAGTAAGCACAGAGATGTACATTCCGTGTTACTGCTCTTGCCTGGCAAAAATCCCCAGCCTCCGTCTTGGTTCTGTCCACTTAATATTCGCTCGACAAGGTCATCCATCTAGAACTTCCACTAAGTTCGTTTATAACAGCAGCAACGCATCGGCCTGATCGTACCGATGAGTCAAGCTACTACCATATTATATTACGACAGCAGAATTTTGACATCACCAGAACAACCAACCGCCGGAACCGCGGGACAGGATTAAGTGGAGATCCTGTTCGAACCTCCAACATTCACTTATTATATCAAGTAGAGCTTCCTGCCATAAGATTCCCCGAGAATGCACCGTGGAAATATCCGCACCGTTCGTGCAACGGGTGCGGAATGCGATGCGGGACCGGCACGCCGCCTACCCGTCGGAAGTCTCCTTGTCTTATACAGAACCAGTGCAGAAGCGAGTATGGCTTTTCATCCATCGCTCGATGAGGTAAGAGAGCTTCAACATCCGTAACGATCACTCGTTGACATTACGAATGGTTTCTTCGGGTATGCTTACAACTGAGCGCAGGTATGATGATGTATCATCGCCATAGCCGCACCCGATTCAGTGGCAAATAAATCAAAAGAATGGAGTTTTCCATGTCCGGATGGAAGGCCCGCATCGGCTATTTATCACCTTCGGTTTTTGAAACCCCCTCGGACTGGGATCTGATCCTCCCAAAGGGATTTACCATCGTCTCCTCAGGACTGAACGTCCAATCTCATAATGAGGCGGAATTCGATAACGCCATCGACGCCTTGGGCGTGGGTCTCGGTATCTTCGCTGCCGAAGAGTGCGATGTCGTTCTCATGGCGGGTATCACACTGGGAACCCAGCGTGGTTACGCCGCCGAGCAACAGGCGGTTGCCGAATTGTCGCGGCAAGTTGGTTTGCCGGTGAGCACGGCGATGAGCGCCACCGTGGAGGCGATGAAACATTTAGAAATCCGTAGCACAGTGATCGCGACAGTCTATAAAGAAACTATCAACCAGGCGGTGAAGAAATATTACGAAGACGGCGGACTCGAAGTGTTGGCTATTAAGGGGTTAGAGGTTTCCAAACCCGTGGAACAGGTCAAGCTGCCGGATTATGCCTCCTATGAAGTTGCGCGCGAGCTTTATCGGCAGCATTCAACGACTGACAGTCTGCTGATCCAAGGACGTTGGCGCTCAGTCGCGTACATTCAGGAGCTCGAAGACGATACGCAAAAACCTGCGCTATCGAGCACTGCGGCCTCGCTCTGGTGGGTCATGCATGTTCTTGGAATCAAAGTCCCGATCCCGCGCTTCGGCAAACTTTTGCGCGGCTAAGTTCAGCACTCCACTAAGTTGCCCAAAGTTCCTAGTGATGCGCGCGTAGCTCCGCAGCGGTGAATGGTCCGACGCCCATGATCTGATGGACGTCCCATTCATAGAGTTCGTAGGTGCAAAAACCCGCTGCCGTATACGGATCGGTACTGGCAATTTCCTCGGCTTGAGCTTTGGATCCGGCCCTGATCACATAGATGCCGAACTTTCGATCAGGTGTAGGACCTGAAAAAAGGATAGAGCCGTTATCGTGCTGTTGCCTCATCCAAACTAGGTGTTGGTCGAGATTGACTGTCCAGTCCTCACGTGGCTTTACAGGACGACGCATAACTAAATACCACATGGCATACTCCTCAATTAAATTAAATTGGCGGATCGAAACACGTTCGAAGCGTAACTATGGATACTTCCTCTAATTTGATCGTGTCAAGATCGGACAATACCTTACCTGCCGAGTGTGATCGCAATCATGAGCTCAACAGGCATGGCAAAACAATTTGTTTGGGTGTACGAGACCAGCTGAATTGAGTCAAAGGTGAAGGTGAAAAGATCGTTTAACTCAGCCATCCTTTGGCGTATACTATGCCGAATTTTAATCGACCATTCAGGAGAGATTATGGGCCGACTCGTCATTGTTTTGCTGATGCTGCTTTTGGTCAATCTGGGGGCGTCCGACTTGCGGGCGCAGGACCAAATCCGTGATTTGGTTGTCAAGATTCACGCAGTTCATCACACCCCTGATGTGTTGCGTCCCTGGAGCCGAAATACACCGCAACAGATTAAGGGTTCGGGAGTGGTCATCGACGACAACCGCATTCTCACCAACGCACACGTGGTTCGCTATGCAAGCCAGATCTACGTCCAGCCCAATCAATCGTCGCAGCATTTACCCGCACGGGTTGATGCCATTACCCCATCGATGGACCTGGCCATCTTGAAGTTGGACGATGAAGCTTTTTTTGAAAAGCGTGGTTCGCTTCCTTTTGCCAAAGAGCTACCTCGCGTCAAGGACAATATCAACGTTTACGGCTATCCGACCGGTGGCACAGAGCTTTCGGTGACTCAAGGAATTGTTTCGCGCATCGAATACACCGACTATTACTATCAGGCGGCAGGTCTACGCATCCAGGTCGATGCGGCGCTCAATTTCGGCAACAGCGGTGGACCCGCCGTCTCGGACGGAAAACTTGTCGGCCTGGTGTTTAGCTTGATTCAAAACGCGCAGAACATCGGCTACCTAATCCCAGTGGAGGAGATTCAACTATTTCTCGACGATGTGAAGGACGGCGTATACGACGGCAAACCACAAACGCATGATCTAATACAAACAGTAGAGAATGCAGCGCTCCGGCAGAGGCTCGGGTTACCTAAAGGCCTAAGCGGGGTCATGGTAGCACAACCTTACCGGGACGACGATGCTTACCCTTTGAAGGAGTGGGACGTCATCACGCACATCGGCGGCACCCCAGTCGATAGCGACGGCAAAGTGGCAGTGCGCTATGATCTCCGGCTGTCAGCCTCTTATCTGGCGCAGAAATTCGCCAAAAACGGTGTGTTGCCACTGACGATCTATCGAGACGGCAAGTTGGCTCAGATTGAATTGCCGGTTAAAACACGGCGCGAGTTGGTGATTCCTTACCTTTTGAATTCTAATCCCCGCTACTTCATCTTTGGCCCATTTGTATTCTCCCAGACTACACAAGACTACCTTGAACGGCTTGGTAACCAACGCTCCTCGTCGGCTGGCAGTTTCGGACGGGCCGCGAGCCCGCTGGTCACCCGGCGTTACGATCGGCCGGCGTTTGATGATGAAGAGCTCGTCATGGTTGCCTCTCCCCTGTTTCCTCATCGAATTACTCAAGGCTATGATGATCCCAATCGAGGCGTGCTTACTGAAGTCAATAATATCCGTGTGAAGAATATGCGACACCTGGTGGAGATACTGCGTGATTCGCGGGACCAACAAATCAGTTTCAAATTCGCCAGCGCCGGCGTGCTCACCCATGAAACAATGGTATTTAATCGATCCGATCTTATCGAAGCTACCGGCAAGATCCTCGAAGAGAACGGTATCCGTTATCCCTACTCCGCTGACCTCCGTGCTATTTGGGAAGCTACGGAGATGCAAGCGCCCAAATCAGCTAAAGCGTTTTGTTGTAGTCCCGGGTAACCGCTGGATTTTCCAGCAATCCCCATAGCTGAGAAAATACAGCTCCGGACGATCGCTTAGCCAACCCGATCGCAGTTTCAAACGGACGCTGAAGTGTCTCTACCTACTCCGGAAATCTCGAGCGCTCTTCGTTGACGATTTCTTGCTATCGTCCTCCCCGTTCATCGATCTTCACGTTCGGCAGAGCGCCTCTTCACAACCCTGTGCATTCGCTGATATAGCGTGAGGTCAGCGCATTGTTCCGAATGAAAGGAGGTCAGCCATGCGCAAAAGATTTTTTTCCTGGCTTGGCAAAGATTTTATCGAGCTGTCGGGCGAAGCCCAATCTGCGGCAAATGCGACCAGCGAGGCCCGGGAACTGTTCCGGAGTTTCGATCAGGAGCTCAAGGCACATGACCTGTCATTAGACAACACCGTGCGTACTCGGCTGTGGGGGCGCGACCGTGAAAGCCGCGATCTAGGAAGCGACGAGCGGGTCAAAGTGCTTTCCGGCAAAGCACGCTCGGCAAGCTCAAGCTATATCGCTCCCGATCGTTTTGATTCTGACGCAAAGATTGCAGTGGATCTACTGGCGATGAAACCGTCCAGGCAAGACATGCAAAAGCGCATCGTCGAATACGATCCCCCCATCGTGCCGATTCGGTTCCTGGTTTATGATTCGCTGGTGGTGCTTTCCGGAGTAACGACTGTCCTGCCCACGCTCGAAGAACAGTTCGACAATATCTTGCCGCGTATTACCGCTTCTTTGAAAGACGGCGGCAGTTCCTGGGAGAGAGTTGCGCGGATTTCCTTTTATCTGCACCGAAGCCAAACTATCGATAACTTGAACCGGCTATTCAATGACCGTATCAAAGCGCCGACAGCTCAACGGGAATACTGCTTTGTCGACGGTTACTCCTCGGTTGGGAAACTATGCGAGGTCGAAGTAACGGCGACTGCAGAATGAGATCGGAAAGTCCTTTGTTAATTCAACTTTCGACTGTGCATCAAGCAGTAGCCGTGTGTTGGGAGTTTCCATGAGTAAATCTGAGACTAAGCGCGCTCGTATTGCTATACTCGATGATTTCGAAAAAGTCGCTGACACTGTTAACGGCTTTGAGAAACTGAAAGCCCGCGCCGACATCACGCTGTTACGAGAAAGGTTAGACACTTCCGAGAAGGTTGTTCAAACCTTGCGGCCTTTCGACATAATCCTGCTGATGCGCGAGCGAACCTCGTTTACCGGCAATGAATACCGCCAACTACCTAATTTAAGATTTATCTCACAGACCGGACGCACCACCGTGCATCTCGATCTGCCCTCGGCCACCCGCCACGGCATCGCCGTGACCGGCACTTCAACCGACACCGGCGCCACCACCAAAGAGCTAACCATCGGACTGATATTATCATTGATGCGCAAAATCCCGCAGGTCGACCAGCGCATGCGCATCGAGAGTTGGCCCCCAATTCCGGGTTGGACGTTGGAGGGCAAGACTGTCGGCGTATTCGGCTTCGGCAGGATCGGCAAAGAAGTGGCGCGGGTTATGAAAATTCTTAATACTCGGGTTTTAGGCTACTCTCGAACCCTCACGCCGGAAAGAGCGGCGGAAGTCGGCGCCGAGTGTGTCGGCATGGAAACTCTGATTCGAGAGTCTGACATTATTACCATCCACATCAATTCAAATGCGCAGACCCGAGGCATCATTGGCGATAAGGAATTTGCCATGATGAAGCGCGGCGCTTTCCTAGTGAACACGGCACGGGGACCGATCGTCTCGGAACCGGCCATGATCAGAGCACTCGAAAGCGGCCAACTCGGCGGTGTTGGGCTTGACGTGTTTGACGTTGAACCCCTGCCGATGGATCATCCTTTACGTCGATTCGATAATGCTGTCTTGCTGTCGCATCGCGGCTACGCCACTGTCGAGGTTCTCAGCGAGCGCTACGAACAAGCGATGGCAAATATACTCGATTATCTCGACGGCCGTCCGGTAAAGCTGTTGAATCCGGAAGTTCTTCCGAAATAAAGAGTTCGACGTCCTTCCAGCCCGTCAAATCGCTCAAACTGTCTACGCCGAGAACTGCTGAGGTATCAGAATAAATTGCTACTTCGCTGCGCAGGGTGCTCAGTAGATCGCGGAGGCGAGATCTGCCTTCCCGCCAGTTGAACGACTTGTATCTGAATTCTGATCTATGATGGTCATTACAAATGGACGGGACAGGCCGTTGAACGACAGGTTTTGAAGACCGCGTTCCAGCTCGGGTCGTCCCGTCTTGTCAGCCGAGAAACTCGAACAGTTGCCTGGGCCTTCGGAGCCCGGATCATTGGCAAGGTTGAGTTAAGCTGAGAATATCGAAAGGAGGATTGGTTGTGGAAGCATCCAGCATTTTTATCGGTATCGATGTATCCAAAGAGAGACTTGATATTGAGAGTTATCCATCGGGTGAGTGTCAGTCGATGGCGCACGACGACGCTTCGATCGAAGGTTTGGTAGGGCAGTGGAGAGAGCTGCGTCCTAGGTTGATTGT
>JAJONK010000165.1 GCA_021323355.1 Deltaproteobacteria bacterium | reverse complement strand
GAGGATCCCGGCCATGAGCAGAATCAGCATGATGGCAAGCCAGAAGCTGGGCATGCTGATCCCGAAAAGGCCGAACGTCGTTCCGAAATTGTCGAGCCATGAATTGGGTCGCGAGCCAGCCCATACCCCTAACGGAATGGCCAGACAAGTTGCGATAATGATAGAGAAAACCGCCAGTTCTATAGTCGCAGGCAGTCTCGACTTGATGACACTGGTCACCGCTTCGCCGTATTTAAAAGACTTGCCGAAATCTCCGGCAACTGCCGAGTTGAGAAATTTGAGATACTGAACGTACAACGGCCGATCCAATCCCCAACGCTCCTTGGCCCTAGCGACTTCCGCTGCATTGGTTTCTTCCCCCAGGAGGAGCAGCGTTGGGTCGCCCGGCGCCGCATGAATGAGCAGGAAAACAAGCAGACTAATGAGAAGAAGAACTGGAATCGTGCCAGCGAGTCGATGAAGGAGATAACTTGCCACCTTATCGAATCTTTCAAAGGTTTACGAAATTCTCGCCATCTGTTCGCGTTTACCCGCTGTTTCGCTGGATAAACGATCGCAGCAACTCATTGAATTCGACCGGGTGCTCCCGATAGGTAAAGTGACCGGCCCGGTTGAAAACCTGCATCCGCGAATCCGGCGTACTGCGCGCAAGCAGATCGAACAAAGCCTGACCTTGATCTAACGTCGCCGTGGGATCGTTGTAACCCCAAACCAGCAAGGTCGGCTTGGCCAATCCGCGCTCCCGAATCCATCCTAGCGTTTCGTCCTTCTGCCTAGCCAGATGGGGTAGAAAGCGGATTGTCCTGAGACCAGTGTTTTCCATCTTGGTCACCGCTTCCTGGTATTTCTGCAGCGCCGCAATCCGCATCATCGCCTCGAGCCATTCCTCGGTGATGTGCTCAAAGGCGAAGGAGTACCGCTGCAGCACCCACCGTTGGCTCTCTCGGCTCAGCCGTGGCAGCGGCGGGTTTGCCATGACCGTCTCATTTTTACTGATGCCCGGCGCCAGCGTATTGGTGTCGGCCAAAATACACGATCGAAACAGCTCGGGATGTTCCAAGGTCAGTCGGGCTACCAAATACGCGCCCCGGGAGTGCCCTACGGGATGGACGTTGCGCAGATTGAGAGCTTTAAGAAAACCGTAAGCGTGCTGAACCACGGTCGACATCGTGTAATCGGCATCCGTTTTAGGATTGTCGGTATGGCCTTGGCCAATCTTGTCTACCGCATAAACGTGGAACCACTTAGCCAGTCCGTCAAAGTTCAGGCCCCAGTCTTCAGCGCAATCGGCCGCGTCGTTGGAACCAAAATGGCCGCCGTGAAACAATACGACAACCGGTCCGTCACCTTTGTCGAAATAGCGTGTTCTTATGCCGTCTACGTCGACGAATTTTTCTCCGGTCATGCATGCGCCTTTGGTCCAGAAAATTTATAATCCTGGTTCACCCACTAAGATGGCAGCCGCTACTTTTTTACCACTTTGATATCCACGCCGAAGATCCGCGCATCCGGCAGCGGTTTGTAGTCGATACGATTGTTCATGCCCCATAGAAGTTTGTGGCGCCACATAAAACAGGCCGGCGCTTCCTCGGTGATGAGACTCATCGCCTCGGACAGGTGTTGCCGGCGTTTTTTTGGATCAAACTCGGCCTGTTCCTTGTCCAAGAGTTCATCGAGCTTGGAATTAGAATAGCCGATCCGCGGCGTCTCTTTAGAATGAAAGTACTGGTGCAGCGCGGCGCTGGGATCCTGAACCGAACCACGGCCCATGTAATAAAAAGGCACGGTTCCCTTTTGAACATTGGCCCAAAGTGTCGGCCACTCGGGAGTCGAGAGTTTGGCGCGGAATCCAGCGGCATTTAGCATGGGGATCATCGCTTCGGTCAGTTGTTTGTCCAAGGTATAACGTCCTACGGGAGTCTGGAGCTCGACATCAACGCCGTTAGGATAGCCCGCTTGCGCCAATAGTTTCTTCGATCGTTCCGGATCGTAACTCAACTTCGGTTTCAAATTAGGATCGTAACCATACTGTCCGGGACCGATGGGTCCATCGAGACGGCTGGCGAATCCTTCCAGCAGGGTACTGATGATCTGGTCGCGGTTGATTGCATGACAAACCGCCTGGCGCACTTCTTTTTTATCGAAGGGAGGCTTGGGTTGCATGGCGAGAAACATGATCTCCACTGAGTCGGTGGGGATAATCTTTAAGTTGGGCGATTTCTCGACACGCTGGCGCAAGTGCGGTGGGATGAATTGAGCGATCTGAATTTCCCCGTTGAGCAATGCGGTGACCCGTTGTTCGGTCTCGCGCATGACGCGATAAACGATTTCATCCGGAGCGTTCGGACGTTTTTTCGCCTCTGGATGATCCGAACGCTTGACGATGACCATACGCTGGCCGGGAATAAGTTCCTTGAGCCGGTATGGGCCTGCGCCAAGCATGTGCTCCTTGTCGGCGACATCGCGGCCAAATTTGTCGAATATCGCCTTGCTCGTCACGATTAGCCGGTCACAAACAAAACCGAGCAGCGGCGCCGAAGGTTTATCGGTGGTAAATCTTACAGTGTGCTTATCGACAGCCTCTGCTTTGACGATGGGGCCCGCCACCGATGCTTTCTGCTTGGATTGCGGATCCTTGATGACCCGATTCATCATCGAATGGACAACGTCGTCGGCGGTCACTTCGGATCCGTCGTTGAAGCGATAGCTTTTGTTTAGATAGAAAACCCAGGTGTTCGGGTTCTCCACCTTCCAACGCTCGGCGAGGCGCCCTTCGAAATCTCCTTTGTCATAATTGTAGGTGCAAAACGGTCCGGTGATTTCGCTCCAAATACCGTACAGAAGCGAGACGCTGTCGCCGTACGGATTGAGAGTCTCAATCGTTTCCGTGACGCCGATTGAAACCCGGGTTTGAGCTGACGGCCGCTCCGCGCCAGCGATGAGGATGATCGACGTCAACGACATCAGCAGGCAGAGTTTTCGCAACATTGGCGACATAACGGTCTCCTTTGGCCAGTCATTTAGCGATGACAGGCTCGTTCTATCGTTCTGCTTCGCCCGATGTCAAGACAATCGCGGCGTCTTTTATCGCCGGCTTGAAACGTGTAGGTGGAATGATCTAGAGCGCTGAAATTCAGACGCGACACACGATAACCGCAGCTTGAGGCAAATGAACTCGGGCCAGGTCTCAAAAAGCAATATCAACAGCGCCAAGGGGTTATCTTGCGTACCCAGTACAGCCGCCAATGTGCCCGATGTATTCGAAATGGCGGTTGTAGTATGACTCGGATGGACGGCCCAAGGCTATGCTTGCTGGAGTCTTCCAGCTTCTCGGCGAATTGGTTGAATCGCGTTTACGGTCGAATTTCGCGCGACCGATTCCGGGCGGTCATGAGCCGGCGCGCAGCCTGATTTTTGTCGGCCGCGCTGAGGATGCGGCTCTAACACTTGGCGGGCCCCCGCCGGAACCTGATTCTGTTCCGCCGTTCCATCGAATCAAGCCGCGGCGCAAGTATGCTGGGTCGATCCCTAAAGCCTCACAGATGTTCTTGAATGAGAAAATCCATTCGCTATCATCCTCTGCTGCGAACCACTCCCAGGCGTTGTCAATTTGTTTCCGTTGTCGGGCTGTAGCGGAAGGTGTTTTTATCGACAGGCAGGAGATCGCATCCTCGAGTACCGCAGCCATCAAGCGGAGCTCCGGCTGCTTATACGGACTACCTTTATGAGATGCGTAGTATTGCGCGCTGAGAACAGTATCGGGTTCGAAAAGCCGTCCGCTATCTTCTGAAGAAAACAAGTTGCGAATCGCTGACATGGCATTGCTTTCCTTTCGCGACGCACAGATTTCTGTCTAACCATAAGACCGGCACAATCATTCGACAAATTAATAATTTCATATTGATCCATAGAAAAAATCGAACTATCATCTAGGCCCTATGGAATGGCTCAACTATCATCATCTTTTTTATTTCTGGAACGTGGCGCGTTGCGGCAGCGTTTCGCGCGCCGGCGAGGAACTCCGTTTGACTCAAGCCACGGTCAGCGCCCAAGTCAAATCGTTGGAGCTAGCCATCGGCGAGAAGCTTTTCCGCAAGAGCGGGAGGCATCTGACTCTGACCGATATGGGCAAGGTCGTATTTCGTTATGCCGAGGAGATCTTTTCTTTAGGGCGGGAGTTGACCGGCGCTCTTAAAGGCCGTGCCGGGGGACGTGTCGCCCGATTGACTGTCGGCGTTGCGGATGTGTTGCCTAAGTTAGTTGCGTACAAGTTGATCGAACCTGCCCTGGCATTTAAAGAATCATATCGAATCATTTGCCGGGAGGGTGGCAACGGTGACTTGCTGTCATCGCTAGCCGTCCATGATCTCGACGTCGTCCTGACTGATGCTCCGATAGATCCTGCGGTCAACGTCAAGGCATTCAATCACTTACTGGGAGAGTGTGGTTTAATCCTGTTCGGAACACAGAAATTGGTCAATGCCTACCGCCGCGGCTTTCCGCAGTCCCTCGACGGCGCGCCCTTTTTGTTGCCTACCCATAATACCACTGTGCGCCGCTCTTTGGATCAATGGTTCGATTCGGAAAAGATCCGGCCGATGATCATTGCAGAATTTGAGGACAGCGCTCTCTTGAAGGTGTTCGGAGCGCGAGGTCTTGGTCTCTTCGTCGCCCCTTCGATTATCAGCGCCGAGATGCAACGGGAATACGATGTAAAAACCCTGGGGCAGGTGGGAAATATTCGCGAGCGGTTTTATGCTATTTCTCTGGATCGCAAGCTTAAGCATCCGGCGGTGGTTGCTATTTCAGAGGCTGCCCGGGTTCGACTGTCTGATTGAAGGCAGGCCCCCCGGGCTGTAGATCGAAGTTCAAGCTCGTCAATCCGTCGTGAAGTGCCAACCCGACAACTAGGGTACGATTGACGATGCGAATGCCCGCGAATATTCTCTTACCACGGAACGGCTTCTGCTGCTTATCGAAAATATCGGCACGCGGCCCATTATGCGCTAGCTTATAAATCCGAATAGACCAACATGTCTTCCTACGTTCCGCTTTGGTGCAAAACTAATTTCTCTTTTCTCGAGGGCGCCAGCCATCCCGACGAGCTGGTCGAGGAATCATACCGGTTCGGGCTGCCGGCTCTCGCGGTGACCGATAGGGATGGTGTTTATGGCATCGTGCGCGCGCACGTTAAAGCGCGGGAGTTTGGGTTCAGATTGATTTTTGGCTCGCAGATCTCCATCGACGATGGTTCGTCGATTGTTCTGCTGGCGCAGAATCGCGCCGGTTACGCCAATCTCTGCCGCCTCCTGACCGGCGGCCGGCTGCGATCGGAAAAAGGTGAGAGCAGCGTTTCCTGGAATGAGGTTTGCCGGCATGCACCCGACCTGATTGCCCTCTGGGGCGGCGATTCGAGCCTGCTCATTGGTGAGCAGGAACCGGCTGGTGTCATCGATGCGGTGCGCGATGCGTTCGGTGATCGGCTGTACGGTATGATCGCTCGCCACAGGCGTGAAGAAGAGACCCGCCAGGAAGCCCGGTTGCGAGAGCGAGCCCGGCGATATGTCTTTCCTTTAGTCGCGGCCAATGAAATTCTCTACCATAGCTCCGCGCGCCGTCCACTGCAGGATGTGTTGACCGCGATACGTCATGGCATACCCGTGGCCTCCTGCGGCCGCAGGTTAAAATCCAATGCCGAGTACGGTTTAAAATCGCCTTACGCATTTGCCCGCCTCTTTGTTGATGATCCAGCCGCTGTCGCCCGCACGCTCGAAGTCGCCGAACGTTGTCGGTTTTCACTGGATGAAATCCGTTATCGCTATCCATCGGAACGACTGCCCGACGGCACCACATCGGCGCAGTGGCTGCGCCAGCTTACGCTTAAAGGAGCGCACTGGCGTTATGGTGAAGAGATCCCGGGTGACATCGTCGAGCAATTAGAAAAAGAGCTGGAGGTTATCGAGAGCCTCGACTACCCGGGCTATTTTTTGACGATGTGGGAGATCGTCGAGTTCTGCCGCGCCAACGGCATCCTCTGCCAGGGGCGCGGCTCAGCGGCAAATTCCGCCGTTTGTTATTGCCTGGGCGTTACTGCCGTCGAGCGCGCCGAGCCGCCGGATATCGATCTCGATATCGAGCATAACCGGCGCGAAGAAGTGATCCGGCATGTCTACGAAAAGTACGGCCGCGAGCGCGCCGCCATGGCAGCCAACATTGTACGCTACCGCTCGCGCTCGGCGTTGCGAGATGTCGGTAAGGCTTTGGGGCTATCCGAGACTTCTCTCGATCGCGCCGCCAAATTTCTATCACCTTACGAGCATATTCGGCCTGAAATGCTGCAACAGACGGGCATTGATCCGACGGTGGGCCTGCACAGCCAGCTGCTCCAACTGAGTAACGAGATTTTAGACTGTCCACGTCATCTGTCGATCCATCCCGGCGGCTTTCTTCTGGGTCACGAACCAGTGCATGACATCGTTCCGATTGAGAACGGCAGCATGGCCGGACGCACCGTGATTCAGTGGGATAAAAATGATCTTGAAGATCTTGGCTTATTCAAGGTGGATCTGCTCGGGCTTGGCAGCCTAACCCAGCTCAATCTCTGTTTTAAGCTGTTGCGCGAGCATCGCCGCGAAGAGCTATCTATGGCGACCATTCCGGGCAAGGATGGAGCGACCTTTGAGATGATCTGCCGTAGCGAGACCGTGGGTGTTTTTCAGATTGAAAGCCGCGCCCAGATGGCGATGTTGCCCCGGCTTCGGCCAAAAACTTTTTACGATCTGGTGATTCAAATCAGCATCGTCCGCCCAGGGCCGATCACCGGCGGTATGGTTCATCCTTATTTGCGCCGGCGACAGGGGAAAGAGCCGGTTGAATTTCCGCATGAGAGTTTAGTTCCGGTGTTGGAAAAAACACTTGGCGTGCCGCTTTTTCAGGAACAGGTCATGCGCTTGGCCGTGGTTGCCGCCGATTATACACCGGGAGAGGCGGATCAATTGCGACGGGATATGGCCGCTTGGCATCGTAGCGGCCGGATGGAACGTCATCGCGAGCGGTTGATCACACGTATGCAGGCCAAAGGGATCGCGTTGGAATTCGCCGAAAGAGTTTTCGAGCAGATCCGCGGCTTTGGAGAATACGGTTTTCCTGAAAGCCATGCCGCTAGTTTTGCCTTGATTGCGTATGCCACGGCATGGCTGCGATGCCATTATCCGGCGGAATTTACCTGTTCTCTGTTAAATGCTCAGCCGATGGGCTTTTACCTGCCGGCGACGATTGTCGAAGATGCCAAGCGTCATGGGGTGCTGGTTCGGCCGATCGATGCGCAAGCCAGTGATTGGGACTGCACGTTAGAGAATTGCGCTGACAGTGCCGGAGGCTTCGCGGTGCGCATGGGCTTGCGATACATCAAAGGTTTAGCAGAACGCGACTGGGATAGAATCTCACACACACGGCAGGCGCGTTCATTTGAATCGCTCGAAGATTTTGTCCGGCGCACAGATCTCAGTGAAAGCAGTCTTGGTTTGTTAGCGGAAGCCGGCGCATTCGATGACCTGGGAATCGATCGCCGTACAGCATTGTGGAATAGCCGGCGATGGGTACAGTTAAGAGGCCATTCGCTGCGCTTACCGACTCAGGAAGCCGACCCAAGATTTGAGCCATTGAATGAGTTCGAGGAAGTGAGCTGGGACTATCGGACGAGCTCGCACAGCGTTCGGCGCCATCCGCTACAACCTTTTCGCGGTATGCTTACTGCTCAGGGATTGCCGGATGCCCGTTCAATCGCCGCTAAACGAAACGGCGAAAAGGTTCACTACGCCGGTTTAGTGATTTGTCGTCAACGTCCAGGAACCGCCGGCGGGATCGTCTTCATGACTTTGGAAGATGAAACCGGATTCGTCAATGTTGTGGTCTGGGAAAATGTTTTCCAGCGCTACTCGGTTTTGGCAAAGACGGTCAATTTTCTAGGAATCAGCGGCATCCTCCAGGTCGAAGACAATATCGTTCACCTGGTCGCGGAGAAACTTTGGCAACCCAAAGTAAGCACCCAGCCCGCCAAATCGTCAAGCCGGGATTTTCATTAGTCACCTTATTGCCGCGAGAGCATTCATGGGTGCCAAAAGATCCCCTATTCTATGCTACTTTTCAGATAGCCTGGCGGTCTCAGACGGAGGATTCTTGTGGTAAGCCCAGCTAATAATCAAGATTTGCACGGCAACGTTCCGGACGATTCCTCTGTAGTATTGATACTGATCGACTTAATCAACGATTTTGAGTTCGATGGCGCAGATCCGATGTTTACGAACACTCTCGCCATCGCTCAGCCAATTGCCAAATTAAAGAAGAACGCGAAAGCAGCCGGAATCCCAGTAATCTATGTTAATGATAACTTTGGCAAGTGGCAGTCTGATTTCAGAAAGCTTGTCGACCATTGTCTAAAGGATAACGTCAAAGGAAGGCCGATTGCGCAATTACTGAGGCCGGACGAGCGAGACTATTTTGTTTTAAAGCCCAAGCACTCGGCATTCTACTCAACCAGTCTGGATCTGCTGTTGCGCTATCTTAAGGCCGACACATTGATATTGACCGGCATCGCCGGAAACATTTGCGTGCTTTTCACTGCCAGCGATGCTTACATGCGCGATTTTAATCTGCTGGTTCCGCAGGACTGTATAGCCTCTGAAACCGAGGCGGATAATCAACACGCGCTTGCGTATATGGCGAAAGTTTTAAAAGCCGATACACGGCCTTCAACCGATATTGATTTTAAGACAATGGCCAGACAAGCCTTGATGAGTCACGGCGCCCCGGCAGTCCCGCGGAAATGATGTAATTTCGGCCGTCACATGTCTCGTTTCGAAATTCACTCCCAATTGCTTCAGGATTGCCATCGACTGGGCCAACTGCGGCTATGTCATGTTCTGCTGCACAAGAACGCAGCGGTGCCATGGTTAATCCTGGTTCCCGAAACGGCGCCAACAGGTGATTTGCTCGACTTACCAGACCAGGTGAGGAATATGGCGATGGACGAAGCAGCAATCGCTGCGCGTTTTCTAAAAACTGAATTTGCCGTCAGCAAAATCAACTTTGCCGCTATCGGCAACATCGTATCGCAACTTCATCTGCATGTGGTCGGCAGGCGCGCCACTGATCCGTGTTGGCCGGCGCCAGTTTGGGGCAATCTTGTAGACGCGGATGGTTATTCCTCCGCGCGGATTGCCATTCTTACTTCAACGTTGACTCAAAATCATTTGCTGAAGACCTTTTAAACACGCAGCGGCGCGAAGTCAGATCGAGGTCGAACGCATGAAGTCCCGCCGCCGTGTAGGTGAGGCAACGATGTTTCTAAGAGAAGATTCGAAGGGCCCAGCCGTCATCAGACTGCAAAAACAGTTGAAGAAACTCGGCTTTAATCCGGGCAAAATCGATGGTGACTTCGGCCCGGCGACCAAAGCGGCGCTCATCGCGTTTCAGAGAAGCCGCGGGCTCTTGGCCGACGGCATCGCCGGCCCGCGCACGCTAACGGCTTTGAAATTGGCTAAGAGTGATGCGCTGCCGTCAGCGCTGCCGGCGGCGACTGTGACGGTGGTATCAAAAATCTTTCCTTTTACTCCGGTCGATAACATCCGTTTGAATCTACCTTATGTGCTAAATGCTTTGCGCACGGAAAGATTGGGCGATAAGCCGTTGGTGCTGATGGCACTGGCGACTATTCGAGCGGAAGCGGAATGTTTTGAGCCTATTTGTGAGCAAAAATCAAAATACAACACTTCTCCCGGCGGCCATCCTTATGACCTGTATGACTTCAGAACGGATCTGGGCAATCATAAGCGAGGAGATGGGGACCGCTACAAGGGCCGCGGTAAGGAGCGTGCAATCAAGGAGGCTCTGCTTGACAATGATCTCAGATCGGCGCGAAGGCTGGTGAACGGCGGAGTTCATGGCCTGGAGCGCTTCTGCGATGCTTTCGCGATTGGCAGTCGTCTGATTGTTTGATGCTCACGAATATGACAACCGCATTCAGACACTGTTGCAGTTATTTTCCGAGAAGCGCTGCCGTCAAATAAGCTTCCGTGATCGCTCCGATCAGAAGGAGCGGGACAATGGTGGTTGCAAAGATCTTCAACGCGCGGCTTAGTTCAGAACCAACCTTGAATTCAGATTTCCGAAATAGACGCCTGATTGCTTTATTTCCCAACATCAGACCGATGGCAGCGCCGCACAGGACTCCCGGAAGTTCAAAGACACCATGGGGGACAATAGCGAGTAGCGAATAGGCGAGGCCCTTGGATTGCGTGGCTAAATGCAGGACAACACCGATGGCAACGCCGTTGACAAGGACAAAAACCAGCGGAACAATTGCAAACGCAATCCCGAGCACAATCACTAAAAGAGTTTTTACAGCATTGTTAGCAAAA
>JAJONK010000164.1 GCA_021323355.1 Deltaproteobacteria bacterium | reverse complement strand
GGTTGCGCCTCTTTTTGCCGCCCGGCTTATCTTCCAGTCCGTGTAGACGTTGGAGCAGGGAATCTTAGGTGAAGTCCACGTGTGGCAGTCGGCGCAGAATGAAGCTTCTTTGTAGGACGGGGAAAATGTTGAAAGATGGAAGGGATTGTCCTGCGGCTTTTCGATCGATCCGGAAAACACCCGGCTTGCAGCGCCGTGACAAGCGACACAACCGACTTCGAAGCCATCGAGTTTTTTTGTTTCCCGGGTCAGCACAAACCCGCCGACCTGGCGAATGGTCTCCGGCGCGGCATGTTTCAGAAGAGGCGCATGGCACGAGAGACACGCCATCGACGATTGCGGATCTTCTTGCGCCTGCTCTCCGATCGACTGGAGATACTGTGAGAATGTTCTGACAAAATCATCGGACGTCAGAGAGCGCGCGTGAAATGAGCGGCGCCACTGGTTATAATGTTGCTGGTGGCAAGAGCCGCACTGAGCAGCTGGAAGCGGGCTGTTATGAAAGCCCGCGGCCAGCTCTGCGCGGCTCGCAACAACACTTTCCGCTCCTGTCAATCCCAACATTTCCGGTAAGGTCTTTCCTGGAGCGATCTTCCAAAGTAGGCCGATCAGGATAACTGACGCTGTCAACGAGACCCGGCCCATGAAGTTTAAGATAGAACGACCGCCGTGCTGGCGCTGAATTGCCGGCCACTACTATTGGTAAAGACAATCCGAATAGGTTTTTCTTCTATGAACTTAAGCTTGAATTTCAAAAACGGATCGTCGCTCAAACCTGCGGTCATTTGGTAGCGGCTGACCAAACTCTCTCCGTACAGAACCTGCATCGATGTCACATAGAGAGGCTCTTCGACCTGAATGAATTTCTTATCTTTATAAGCGAGTCCGGTCTTGCTTGGGTGTTTGAACTTGACCTGGATTTCGGCCGTTTCTCCTTTGATTAGACGGCCCCTGCGAACTAGCTCAGGAATCCTGATCACGGGCGGGAGAATCGCTTCTCTTGCCGCAGCTTCTTTCGGCACGCCGACCGTTGCGCAGCCGCCTTGCCCGTCGGGAATGGTAATTCGGTGCCGGGCGGTCCAAGTCCCGTGTAAATTGCATTCGGCGACAGCGAGGACTGTTGAGATGCCACTGTCCATTCGGGCTTGGAAAGCCAAGTAGGTCTCACCGTTAGCGGCGCTGGGGTAGAAAATTCCTTTGGAAGGAATCGGGTCGCTTTCGTTACGGAACTCAACTCGCCGGATGTAATGGCTCGATTCCATCGGATGGTTCATCTTGACCACGATAGGAACATGATTTCCATTTCGTGTCATTGCCGGCAGGATGAGCTTCGGCGTGTGGATCTCTCGTAGGATTTCCTCCGTTGCAGAGGGCTCGAGCCCCAGCACTAACCGGTTCTTCAGACCCGTAAAGATTTCCGCCAGCACAAGTGAAGAGCTCCATTTGCAAAAGTTTCTTCGCGAAATTTCCAACCGGCTCATCTCATACACTTAGCGCGCGGCGCAGCATACTTGCCAATTTTGATTGTCGGCCATCAAGGATCGGTATTCACCCCTCACCCTTCCTAGAAGGAAGGGTTTTCCTAGCAGCACTGAAAAAATCTGATTGCGGCCGGCTAAAAGATCTTACCGGCAAGGCGCGCCTTCCTCGTGATCGGTCATGAAACTTAAACTGAAATCTGCGCGCGCTAACACGAGCCACGAACACGAAATCGAGCGAGTCTTTTTCAGCTGGCTGCTAGTGCTTACCGGCATCCAAGACCGAACCCTTGTTGGACCAGTAATGATACGTCTCCAGTGCTTTCATCGCGGGACCGTTGACATCGATCCTTTCGCCTTCGTTGGGATTTTCGATGCACCAATTGATCATGTCCCGCAAGGTCGCAAACTCTTGAATCTGTTCCTGGAACTTAGGGAACTCATGGGGGTGCGTGTCCGACGCGAAAGGGTGACACATCGCGCACGCCATGCCGGTTTTGGATAAATTCACGCCGAGTTTTTTTTCCATTTCGCCGTCGCCGTGAAACAACAGATCTCCGATCCGCACCTGTTCCATAAAAACGTCCTGGAACGCCTTGAGTTGTTCCGGCGTATGCTTTTCTTTATGCGCCTGGACATCACCCATTCGAGAAATGAAAATGAAAAGGAGCGCTGCCAGGAGAAGAAGTCCACCACGCCAAGTGACAATCTTTCTCATAACGATGCACCTTTCCTTTCGTCGGCTATTTATACGGCCACATCTGATCCGCTAGGCGCGGTCTGAGCCGCTGGTTGTCGTTGTCGCCGGTACCGGCATCGATGGGCGCTTCGGCGTAAACGTCCTTACGCCACATCATATATTCGTAATCCACCTTTGGTGCCGCGCTCAACGTCAGTTTCCCCCAGCCTACCCCGTCAAAGTGGTCTCCAGGATTGACCCGGATCATCGGCTTGGTCAGCGCGGGCACTCCTTCAGGCGCATAGGGCCATGGCCAAGAGGTCGCTAGCATCCCGATCGATCTCATCGTGCCGATTTCGTTATAGAGAACCTGATGCGTATGACCGTGAATATTCGTGACGTTAGTATAGGGCTTGAGTATCTCGTGCACTTGCCGCCAATCGCGGACCCAGAAGTTCCATGGCGGATAATACTCGTAGAGCGGATTGTGACTGAAAATCACGATAGGTCGGTTTTTGGGCAAAGGGGAAAGCGTTTTACTCAACCACTGAAGCTGATCGGTTCCGAGCCCCGCCCATGGTCCGGCCACCGATCCATCCAGTGTCGCCATGTGCCCCATTCTTTCCTTAGGGCTCATCTTGGTCGCGGACCAATAATCGGGAGCGCGGCTCACGGTATCGACGCCAATGAATGTGACGCCTTTGTGCTCAAAGGTCCAAGGCGAGTTGCCGAATAAGCTCACCCATGTTTTGCCCATGTCGAGATACCAGTCGTGTTCCCCTGGGATAAAATGCTTTTTGATCGTGATTTCCTTGAGGATGTCGTTTCCCAGCCGCAGCTCAACAGGGTCGGCGAGTTGCGCCAGGTCGCCGCCGAACATGAGGAAATCGGCCGCCGGCTTCATCGCCTGAACGTCTTTAACCGCGCGGGTTGCCTTCTCGACAAACCGCGTATTGACGTTTTTTGGGTACAGGTGTGTATCCGAAATCCAGGCGAAGCTAAATGGGGCTTCAGCTCCGAACGCCATACTCAGGGTATTGATCAACGGAAACCATCCGTACGTAGCTACTCCGGTCACGGTCCCGGCCAAGATCGACTTATGGAGAAAAGTCCGCCGGGTTATCTTGAGAGATGGATCGGGCCGGTCGTCAGGTTTGTTCAGCTCGCGCGCAGCCTCGCGCCGTTCACGCTCGAGATCGCTCATCGCTTTCTCCTTCCTGAAACAGGAACCCCTTGGCGGCTTTGCCGCTATTTTTTTAGCTCGACGTTAACGCTGTTGGTTTTCTTTGCCTCAACCATCACAGCAGTTTCTCTGACTCCGACAAAAGGTTGAAAAGTAACCAACGTGTATTTTCCCGGCGGGATGTCTTTGATCGCAAACGTGCCGTTTTTTTCGGTGACCGCGAAATACGGGTTGTCCGCCACCACGATCCAGCCCTGCATCCAACCGTGGACGTCGCAGGCGACATCCACTACCCCCGGAGATTTAAGGGTCGACTTCACTTTCTGACCCTTCTGCGGCAAGGCCTGGTTAAAAACCGTGCGTCCCCGGCGGGAATCCGTCAAGAGATAGCCATGGGTGTTGTGAAGCACAGGATCGGAGTTGACAATGAGCATTTCCGTCCCGGCCGGCACGACCTGCAGCTCGGGCTCGAACTTACACTTCGTGTTATCAACAACCGGAGGTTTCTTGGGCTTTTCGAACGCCTTGCCCTTTTCGACGCCCTTCAAGTAAACAACGGCTCCTTGAATGGTGTTATCGGATCCAAGAACGAGCCGCGGCTCGTCTCTTGGCCCGCCGCAAACCTCTTGATCCTGAGTCGGAATTACCTTCCGGGGGCTTGGGACGGTGCCGCGGAACACGACCTTTCCTTCGATCGTGCCGCCGTCGGTAACCTTAGTCTCTTCGTAAGACCAGGCGACAGAAGGGACTAAAGCCGCAAGCACGAGCAAGAGCCACACGCGTTTAGAAAAACCGAAGGTAAATACACCGCGATGGGACATGGTTTGCCTCCCATGAACAAGCGGGTCGATCTAACGGCCAGAACTGTTTTGAGCTGCTGTTAGATAAAGACAACCGAGGAAGAAATTTATTCCCGGGTTTTGCGGTCCGGAGCGATAAATCACGAGGCTCAGTTCTCCGACGTTTCTTTCTCCCGCGCAAGTCGCGGTTTGTGATTGACATGAAAACGAGAGAGGTTTAATTAAGCAGCGTGATCGAGTTTTGACAAACCGAAGTCGCAACGGATCTCTTGCGAGGAGTATCTGCTGTGATCCGATTCCGGAAAACAGCGTCTGGCAGCGGCGAGCACGCTATTCTCGAAAACCTCAGCGCGCTCTATGGATTTGCGATGACCTTGAGTCGCAATCGCACGGACGCCGAAGACTTAGTGCAAGAGGCCTGCCTCCGCGCCATCAAAGGAATGACCCACACCGCGATTAAGAGCGATCCCAAAGTTTGGCTGTTTACTATCCTACGCAACGTCTGGATCAATGAATGGCGCCGCCGTGCGAACGGGCCGGAGTTTATTCTGCTGGGAAAATCTCGCGTCGACGGCGGTCCGCTGCAACCATGGTTGTCCGATGAGCGAGAGCGCCCGGAAGATCATTTTGAGCGCGACGTTACATCCGGCAGGATTCGTCTGGCAATTTCAGGTTTGCCGGAAATGTTTCGCGAAGTCGTGGTGCTCCGTTATTTTGAAGGATTCAGTTACCGGCAAATCGCTTCCATCTTGGGATGTCCTGCCGGAACTGTCATGTCCCGTTTGAATCGCGCGCGGGCGGAACTTCGTGCTGTACTGGATGAGAAAAACAATGCCTTAGTCAATTTGCGGCGAAAACGTGGAACCGGATAATCACATTCTAGAACATATCTCGTTGTATCTGGATGACGAGCTCCAAAACGGCGAGCGCCTGGGTGTGGAAATGCACATCAAGAGCTGCCCCGGATGCCGCGCCGCTCTGGAGGCCGAACGTGAGCTTGTTTGCGCCATACGCTGCGCGCGTCCCGATTATACGACGCCGGCCTCATTGCAGGCGAACATTGCGCAGCTGGTGCAGAGTTCAGGCAGGCGATCCAAGCTTGGATCTTCACGGCCGATCATAGCAGCCTGCGCCCTATTGCTGCTTGTTGTGGCGCTTTTCTGGTTGGCCGCGCCAAAATCATTACAAGGAGACCGCAGCTCATTTGTTACCATGGCCGTCAACAATCATGTGCGTTATCTCAAGGGACAATTACCCCTGGAAGTATTTAGCGAGTCTCCCGAGAGGATCTCCACCTGGTTCGCCGGAAAGCTCGGCTTCGATTTGAAACTGCCGGATTACCCGCAGGGACCCGCGGGACCGAAGCCTTACCATGTCGAAGGCGGACGTTTGGTCGGTTTCAAGGAAGACTATGCAGCGTATATTGTCTATCGCTTGCAGGGTCACCCGATCTCTTTGGTGGTGACATCAGACGCGGTGGCGCGACCATCAGGTGGTGAAGAGATCCTTTGGGAAGGACTGCGGTTTCATTTTCAATCCATAGCCGGTTTGAAAGTGCTGACTTGGTCTGACAATGGATTGACGTACGCTCTCGTTTCCAATTTGGAAGAGCGCGGGCAAGCTTCCTGTATCGTATGCCACCAGGACGAGCGGGTTTTTAGAGGTCTCAGATCTTCCGAAAATCGCATGTGAAGATTGAGCGATTCGGCTCGCGCATCTCACCGGCACAAGATGAACCCTCCCGTTAGAGACTGCCTTCTTCTCAGAACGTTAAATTCCTAGCTCACATGAAGGCAGCGCAAATAGTTTGTTCATCAAAGTCTGTCGGCAGAATCAAACTTGCTAGGACTTAACGGCCAGGCTTGTTTATCAGAAAAGTCTTTATGCCAGTTTGCCCAGCTCACCCGTAAGGCAGATTCCGGATCAGCGAACAGCTCCCCGTTGAGCTTTTCCCTTCGGTAAATCATGTTCGAGCCGCAGCGGAAAGCAACGCGTGGCATGCGCTATCTTTATGCCGATGCCTTCCGTCTTCGCGACCGCTTCGATCTCAATATTTAAGGCGATGATTTGAGCTCATCGCTCGAGCACCAAAAAGAAACTGACC
>JAJONK010000163.1 GCA_021323355.1 Deltaproteobacteria bacterium | reverse complement strand
TTCTGCGCCGACTGCCACACGTGGACTTCACCTAAGATTCCCTGCTCCAACGTCTACACGGACTGGAAGATAAGCCGGGCGGCAAAAAGAGGCGCAACCTGCCAGTCCTGTCACATGGCGGAGACCAGCGGGAGCGCCGCTGCCGGAGGACCGGAGAGAAAAATACACGACCATGTTTTTCCTGGCGGACGTTCGGCCGCCATGCTGCGAAAAGCAGTAGAGCTTGGTCTGAAAGCCGACTTTCGCAAGGATCGTCTCGAAGTGACCGCCACGATCCGCAATCTAACTCCTCATCGGGTTCCCGATGGCTGACCATGGAACAGCTCCGCGGTCCTGGAGGTGACCGTATCGGATGAAACCGGATGGGAATTCGAGAATAACAAGCGCATCTATGCCAACTTCGGCCTCGATGCGAATGGGGAGACCACTGGCCAGGCCTGGAAAATTCTGAAACAGTCGCCGGAGTCAACCGCCCTTAAGGCAGAGGAAATTCGCATAGAAAAAATGAGTTTTAACGTCGAGCCGCGAGACGGGAAGCGCTTCACGATCCAAGCGAGGATGCGCTACCAATACGCCCCCGCGCAACAGGATGGCTCCGACCAAGAGCTCGACGCAGCGAGAATGGCGGAGGCAACTTTAACACTACCGGGTAAGCGCCCGTCTTAGTTTGCAAGAGAAAATGGCATGGCAGATCACGTGATTGAAAACGGCAATGAGGTGATCAACCCAGAGCTGATCAAGGGTTGGCTCCTCTGGGGGTTCGTCTGGGTGCTTTTAGCGCCGACCCTGGGTGTTATCATCTCGACCAAGTTCACCTATCCCGAGTTCTTAGAGGGAGTCCCGGCGTTGACGTTCGGCAGGTTGCGGCCGATCCACGTCAATGGCGTGATCTTCGGAACTTTCTCGACTCTCTTCATCGGCCTTTGCTATTACATTGTGCCGAAGCTGGCGCAGGTCCGAGTCTATAAAGAGGAATGGGGCTATCCCATGCTTTGGATTTGGAACTTAGCTTTGATCGCCGGCTTCGCCGCGCTCGCTCTGGGATACAATCAAGGTCTTGAAGCCGCTGAATTCCCTCTTGTCATCGATATTATTATCTGGATTGCCTTGTTGGCGATTACGGTGCAGTTGCTCGTGACCGTGGCGCGGCGGAAAGAACCGGGACTTTACGTAAGCCTCTGGTATCTGATCGCCGCTTTAGTTTGGATGGATATCAATTGGCCGTTCGGCAACTTTATTATTCCTTACGCGATCCCCGGCATAAACAATGCCGCGCTACATGGACTCTACATCCATTACATTGTGGGACTCTGGATCACGCCCGCCGGCTATGTGCTGATTTATTATTTCCTGCCGGCAAGCGTGAGAAACCCGCTCTACAGTCACAAGCTTTCGCTGATCGGCTTCTGGTCGCTTGCGCTCTTTTATCCATTCGTAGGTATTCACCACTATCTATTCAGTCCCATCGCCGACTGGGCGGAAACGATTTCGATTATGATGAGCGTTTTGCTCATCTTGCCGGTTTGGACGGTGCTGCAAAATTTTTTCGGCACGATGATTGGACGCTGGCAAGGCTTCGCCGGTAATCTTACCGCAAAATTCCTCATCACCGGTGCCCTCATGTACCTCATCGGTTGTTTTCAAGGATCGACCGAAGCGCTGCAGGCCCTGCAGCGGCCAACCCACTTCACCGACTTCGTCATCGCGCACTCACACCTGACGATCTTCGGCACGTTTGTGCTTTGGGCTCTCGCAGGAGTCGTCTATGTCTGGCCGCGCGTGAGCGGGCGCGAGCTCTATAGCTTTCGCATGGCCAACTGGGGGTATTGGCTGATCACGATGGGCATCTCCGCGATGGGCTTAATTCTTACAGCGCAAGGATTGCAGCAAGGTTTCATGCTAATTGCCGGCGCAGAGTGGCTTGATTCGCTAGTCTCCATGCATCCGTTCTGGTGGTTCAGAACATTCTCGGGGATTTCCATGGATGTAGGGATGAGTCTGCTCCTGCTTAGCTTGTTATGGGGACCGAAGTCGCCCGCAGCGGAACCATCGCTGGCGCGTCCCGCGCAGCCCGCGCCCATGGTCGGTTGAGGAAACCAGAATGCGATACGCGAAAACGGTAGCTGTTATTGCGGGCTTCGGCTTTATAACACTGGCGCTTTTCGTCCAAGGGCTTCTCCCCGCCCTGCTCCCGGAGTCGCGTTCCGAGACTGTCTCGCGGGCCGTCAGGACGCGTCTCACCGAGCTCAAATGGATCGAGTACCCGGCCGAGAACTACACCGAGGGGGAGCAATTAGGAAGGCAAGTCTATATTCGGGAAGGCTGTTGGTATTGCCATTCTCAATATATCCGTCCCGTCACAGGCGAAGATCAACGCTGGGGGCCAGTCTCTCAGGCGGGAGAATACGCCTTCGACGTGCCCCATCTGTTTAGCACGCGCAGAATCGGACCCGATTTGACACGCGTCGGGCTGAAATACAGCGATCATTGGCATTTTGCCCATCACTGGAACCCGCGCTTAGTCGTGCCTGACTCGAATATGCCCTCCTTTCCTTGGCTCTACGAGCAGATCACGGTCGAACTGGTCGAAAAAGACGGAAAGCTCGCCTTTAAAGATGATTCCTCTCTGCGTAAGATTTTTACCTTCAAACAAGGAACCGAGATCCAGATCTTGCCCAACATCGACGGGCTCGCTTTCGCTCGGGAGCGGGATGGAGTTCCGGTGCTAAACTTCGATCCATTGCCCGACCCACCCAAAACAAACACGATCACCCTCGTCACCCCGACGCGAGAGGCGGAGGGATTGGTTGCTTATATTCAAAAGCTCGGCATGAATCGCGGCCAATGGCGCGATCTTTTTGAGCCTCAACGGGTTTTTGTCAGCCAGTTCTCGATTCCGGAGTCCGAGGACTGGATTGCTCACGGCAAAGAAGTTTACCTCAGGCGCTGCGTCGGTTGTCATGGCGAGAAGGGAGACGGCAACGGTCCGGCAGCGACATTTCTAAATCCCCGGCCACGCGACTTCAGGGAGGCGGTCTTCAAATTTCGCGTCACCCCGTCAGGCGCCTTGCCGACCGAAGGCGATCTCTACCGGACGATTACCCGCGGCATCCGCGGCACGGCGATGCCTCCATGGCACGAGATTCCGGAAAAACAGCGCCTGGCAGTGATCTTATTCATTAAGACTTTCTCGCCAGCCTGGAAAGACAAAAACTTGAAGGAAGCGCCGGTAGCCCTTCCCGATCCTCCTGCGCCAAGCGAAGAACTAATCACTCAAGGCGAAAAACTTTACATCAACGAAGGGAGGTGCTGGAACTGCCACGGCGGGCCGGGGATAAAAGACAACCAACCGTTCACCTACCCCTGGGGTCGCGGCCCATCGGCGCCAACGTTGAAAGACGATTGGGGCTTTCCCTTGCTTGCGAGCGATTTCACGACGGGAATATTCAAATCGGGGTCCGACGTTACCGATATTTTTCGCACCATGAGCACGGGGCTGAACGGCGCAGCCATGCCGTCTTTCGCCACCAACCTAACCGATGAACAGCGTTGGGCCATCTCCTACTATGTGCTGAGCCTTTCCGCCTATACCGATCCGTTGCATCGCAAAAAGCTCCAGATCCCGGAGCAGGTTAAGGCCGCGCTCGACGATCCGAATTTAAAAACCCCGACCTGGCGCGCGGCGTTCGATCCGTCGCAGGCTGAAACGACAGTGGCGGGAGAAAAATCTAAGAACTATCTGAGGATTGCGGAATGAGAGAAGTGGATTATCACTGAGACCAGAATGTTTTGTCTTTCGGCTACGGCCGAAATGACCTCGCAATGAGGGCAGAGCGATGCTCGAACTAATCACGTTGATAGAATTTATCGTGGCCTTTTTCATGGGACTTGCGGCTTGCTGCTTTCTGTTCTGGGGAATTCTCGACGGCGCCTTTGACAATCTCGAAGATATCAAGCACCGAATTCTGGAGATTGAAAAAGATGAACCATGAACATCCCAGCTCGGATGAGCTTGAACACTACGCCGGCGGCGAAATCCATGCGCGCCACGGGATCGTAAACAGGTGGCTGCTGGGGCTGTACGCCGTGCTCTTCCTCTGGTCTATTCACTACCTCATTGGGCCGTTCGATGGATTGCGCCCTAAGTTTGAATTTTGGGGCTGGGGAGGGTTGGGGGCCGGATTATCCAGCAAGGGCGCACAGGAAGGCGTGGAAGGGCTCCAGGTGATCGGCGTGATCGCCCTTTCGATTGTTTTCATTTCCATCATAGGCTTCTTTGGCTGGGTGGTGATGCTGGCGCGAAAGAAATAATTTCTTCGCCCTATTCGCCCGTTGATGCCGCTCAGGATGAATAAAAGAAAAAACGAAATGCAGCAATTCTGTTCACTCAAGGAAAACGTAACGCCTGATGGAGCTCTCTGAAAAAATCGTTTTAGCGCTTATCTGGATTGCGTTGGCGGTGCTCGCATCAGATGCGGCCTTCAACCTTTTCAGCGCCGTCACTCAAGGTTCGTTTCGTTGATTGCTTACGTCTGCCCTCACCCAGCAGGGCATTGACGAGGATTAAGATCGCCACTGCATACGTCGTACTCCCCACGGCGAACATGACAATCCCGCCGCCAATTTGATCTTCCCGAGGAGTCAAATCCCACAGCCGCAGAGCCGTTTCATAGTGCGGGTAGAGAACTTCTCTGGAAAGCGCAATCAGGCCGGCTAGGATAGTATCTTGAGTGGCGGCGAAAAACAGATACAAGATCCGAAGTCCGTGTTGAATAGGTGCAGGGCGAGACGCCGGCTGAATCACCGGCCACCAGAAAATCAGTGCAGTGAGAAAAAAAAGAACATGCTCGAGATCATGGATCCATGACACACGCAAAGCCGCATCATAAAGAGCCGGATAATGCCAGGCCCACAGGTTGATGACATAGAGGCTCCAAGCGGCGGGCATCGAGCCCAAGAGATCGCGGACACGGCGCATCGGCGAGTGATGGGCCAGAAGATGCCCGGCTTGCAATCGCGGGTTCCGACCCAAGCTCCACAACAAGACCGGCACGGGGTTAGCCAGCAAGATAAATGGCGGCGCTAGCATCATCAGCAGCTCGTGCTGCACCATATGAGCGATGAGCAGGTAAGAGGCCAGGTCGTCGAGGGGTGACAACAGCGCGCCGCCGATGGCAACCAAAGCAACCACATAGAACACCACTTGGGAAACCTTTGCCTCTCCACCCATGGCTCTCAGGCGCAGCCAGCCGCGAATATAAAGCGTTGCAAAAACAAACAAGACCGAAATGATATCCCAACGCCAATGCCAATCCGTCAGCACGCTCTCGCCATCGGCGATATGCGCGTGCAACGGTGCGGTCATTGGTATCAACCACAACGTTGCCGTGAAAAGGACCACCCAGCCGCTGTTTTCTTTGTTGGCCATCTGCAGCGCCCGATCACCGCACTGACGCATATCACAATCGTGTGGCATGTTAGAAATTGGCATAGGCTTGTTTGTCGTTCCGCCCAACTCCCATCGATAACTGGGATAGTTTCATTCCGACAGAGCAGCTTGTAATTAGATTCTCTCACACTGAAGTGATCGAGCCTTATACGTCAATCGCGGCCATGAAATTGCGCGCGGCCATGACACTGCCAAGCCTCAACGCCAGTACAGAATCATCTTGGAGTTTCGCTGCGAACCTTGATACAAGCATGGGGTGCTACTGTTTAAGCTCGCGAAGCTCGCACCTAACGAGGCAAAAATCTTCTATGGCTGGGTGATTGTCGCCGTCGGCTTCCTCGCGCACATCGCATCTGCATTTTCGATATCGAGCACGCTAAGCGTTTTTCTTAAACCACTGTCGCAGGACTTAGGGATTTCCCGGGGCGTTTTCTCCTTGATCCGATCCGGAGAAATACTCGTTGGCGCGGTGGCAGCGCCATTGGTCGGTTCTCTATTGGATCGGCATGGCGGAAGGTGGCTTATAGCCGCAGGCGGGTTGGTGTCGGGAGCGGGCTTTTTACTGCTGGGTCGAGCGCGGGATTTTTGGCAGTTTGCAATCGTTCGCTGGCTCCTTATCAGCCCAGGCGACACGCTCATGGGCTCCATGGTCGTGAATGTTTCAATCTCCCAATGGTTCGTGCGCATGCGCGGCCGCGCTCTCGCCCTTGCCGGCATCCTCTACGTCGGCTGGCGCGGCGCATGGGTCGTCTTCGGCGTGCTAACGCTCGCGCTGGTGGTCGGTCCTTCGTTACTGCTCATGCGGCGGCGCCCAGAAGACATGGGTCTTTTGCCAGATGGCAGATCCACCGGTGAAAGCGACAGCGTGCCCGCCGAGCAATCAAACACGTTGAAAACGCGACGGCGCCCGGCTGAGGAGGTATTTTGGAGTCGTAGTGAAGCATTACGGACCCGCGCCTTCTGGCTGATTGTCACCACCTTCGGAGTTGCCCACGTGGGCGTGACCGGCCTCAACCTTCACGTCTTTTCCTATGTCAGCGATCAAGGCCATCCGGCTATGGTGGCAGCGCTGGTAATGAGCATCATTGCTGTGATGCAGTTCAGCACACCCATGGTCTGGGGAGTGCTCGCCGAACGCGCAAACGTCGCTAGGCTGATCATGGCGAAG